>NZ_JBJJLN010000002.1:0-202688 GCF_046230725.1 Pseudomonas sp. KCJK9000
GATAACATTGTGGGGGATCGCTACCGTGTTTCGCGGAGCCAACGCCGTCAGTCTCGATGCCAAGGGCCGTCTCGCCATGCCGAGCCGGTATCGTGACGAGCTCGATTCGCGGTGCAATGGTCAGCTGATCGTAACCATCGACGCAGTCGACCCCTGCTTATGTGTTTATCCCCTCGATGAGTGGGAGCAGATAGAAGCCAAGTTGCGCGCCTTGCCATCGTTACGTGAGGAAAACCGCCGCCTGCAGCGCTTGCTGATCGGCAATGCGGTTGATCTGGAGCTCGATGGCAGTGGCCGCTTTCTGGTGCCGCCCCGCCTGCGTGAGTACGCCAAGCTGGACAAGAAGGCGATGCTGGTAGGGCAACTGAACAAATTCCAGCTGTGGGATGAGGATGCCTGGAACGCGGTTTCGGCAGCCGATCTTGCAGCTATCCAACAACCGGGCGCCATGCCCGACGATTTGCGTGACCTGATCCTGTGACCATAGATAGCGGCTTCAACCACATCACCGTCCTGCTCGATGAAGCTGTCGAGGCATTGGCCCTGCGCGCCGACGGTTGCTATCTCGACGGCACCTTCGGGCGCGGCGGTCATAGCCGCCTGATCCTCAGTAAGCTCGGGCCGCAAGGGCGGCTGCTGGGCTTCGACAAAGATCCTCAAGCGATTGCCACCGGGCAAGCGCTGGCGGCCGAAGACGGCCGCTTTGTCATTGTGCAGCGCAGTTTTGCAGAGCTGGGCGCGGAAGTGGCCGAGCGCGGCCTGGCGGGCAAAGTCAGCGGCATCCTGCTGGACCTGGGCGTTTCGTCGCCTCAGTTGGATGACCCCGAGCGCGGCTTCAGCTTCCTCAATGATGGCCCGTTGGACATGCGCATGAACCCTGACCAAGGCATCAGTGCTGCTGAGTTCATTGCCACTGCGTCTGCCGAAGAAATCGCCCGTGTGTTCAAAGAATACGGCGAAGAGCGCTTTGCCGGGCGCATGGCGCGCGCTGTGGTCGAGCGTCGCGAGAAGCAGCCTTTCACCCGCACCGCTGACCTGGCTGAAGTGCTGAAGGTCGCCAACCCTGCCTGGGAAAAGGGCAAGAACCCGGCAACCCGTGCCTTCCAAGGGCTGCGCATCCACGTCAACAACGAATTGGGTGATCTGGAAGCTGGCCTGGACGCTGCGCTCGATGCCTTGGAAGTGGGCGGCCGCCTGGCGGTCATCAGCTTCCATTCTCTGGAAGACCGCATCGTCAAACTGTTCATGCGCAAGCTGGTCAAGGGCGAAGCTGATAACCTGCCGCGCAACCTGCCCGTACAGCACAAGGTATTCGAGCCAAAGATCAAGCTGATCGGCAAGGCTCAATTTGCCAGCGAAGCCGAACTCAAGGCCAACCCACGGTCGCGTAGCGCCGTGATGCGAGTGGCGGAGAAACTTCGGTGAGCCGGCTCCATGACAAGCCTTTGCCAGGCGGAAGCTTCCTGATGCTTCTGTTGTTTGTCGGCGTTCTGGTTTCGGCGATTGCCGTGTCCTACAGCGCCCACTGGAATCGCCAGTTGCTCAACACTTTGTACGGCGAGTTGAACGAGCGGGACAAAGCCCAGGCCGAGTGGGGCCGGTTGATCCTCGAGCAAAGCACCTGGACCGCTTCCAGCCGTATCGAGAACCTGGCATCCGACCAGTTGAAGATGCGCGTGCCTGCCGCTGACGAAGTGCGGATGGTATCGCCATGATGAAGCTCGAAGGCGCTCTCTACCCTTGGCGCTTCCGGGTAGTGGTGGGTTTGCTGGCACTGATGGTTGGCGCGATCTGCTGGCGCATCATCGACTTGCAGGTAGTGGACCGTGACTTCCTCAAGGGGCAGGGCGATGCGCGCAGCCTGCGACACATCCCTATCCCTGCGCATCGTGGCCTGATCACCGACCGCAACGGCGAGCCGCTGGCTGTCAGTACCCCGGTGACAACCCTATGGGCCAACCCCAAGGAGATGCAGGCATCCAAGGACCGCTGGCCGCAGCTGGCCGCAGCGCTGGGGCAGAGCGCCAAGCAACTGGAGGAGCGCCTGACCCAGCAGGCCAACAAGGAATTCATCTACCTGGTCCGGGGCCTGACCCCTGAGCAGGGCCAGCACGTGCTCGACCTTAAAGTGCCGGGTGTCTACGGGCTGGAAGAGTTCCGCCGCTTCTATCCGGCCGGTGACGTGACCGCGCACATGGTCGGCTTCACCGACCTCGACGACCACGGCCGCGAAGGCGTGGAACTGGCCTATGACGAATGGCTGGCCGGCGTACCTGGCAAGCGGCAGGTGATCAAGGACCGTCGCGGCCGTTTGATCAAGGATATCCAGGTCACCAAGAACGCCAAGGCCGGTAAGACCCTGGCATTGTCGATCGACCTGCGCCTGCAGTATCTGGCCACCCGCGAACTGCGCAATGCCATCGCCGAACAGGACGCCAAGGCCGGCAGCCTGGTGATCATGGACGTCAAGACCGGCGAAGTGCTGGCCATGGTCAACCAGCCCACCTACAACCCCAACAACCGTCGTAGCATGTTCCCGGCAGCCATGCGCAATCGCGCGATCATCGACGTGTTCGAGCCGGGCTCCACGGTCAAACCGATCTCGATGAGTGCTGCGCTTGAAAGCGGCCGCTGGAAGCCGACCGATAAGGTCGAGGTCTATCCGGGCAGCTTGCAGATTGGCCGTTACACCATCAAGGACGTTTCCAGAAGCGAGGGCCCGATCCTCGACCTGACTGGCATTCTGATCAACTCCTCCAACGTCGGCATGAGCAAGATCGCATTCGATATCGGCGGTGAAGCCATTTATCGAGTGATGTCCCAGGTCGGTCTGGGCCAATACACCGGCCTCGGCTTCCCAGGCGAGCGTGTGGGTAACCTGCCCAACCACCGTGAGTGGCGCAAGGCCGAGACCGCGACTCTGTCCTATGGCTATGGTGTCTCGGTCACTGCCTTGCAGCTGGTGCACGCTTACGCGGCGCTGGCCAACGACGGCAAGATGGTGCCGCTGTCGATTCTCAAGGTGGACAAAACGCCAGAGGCGGTGCAAGCCATACCCAAGGACACCGCCAAAACCATTCAGGGCATGCTGCAGCAGGTGATCGAAGCGCCGCGCGGCGTGTTCCGCGCTCAAGTGCCGTTCTATCACGTGGCTGGCAAGTCTGGTACGGCCCGTAAAGCGACCGTTGGCTCCAAGGGTTATACCGAGAACGCCTACCGCTCGCTGTTCGCAGGCTTCGGCCCGATGAGCGACCCGCGTTATGCCATCGTCGTGGTCATCGACGAGCCTGGCAAGGGCGGCTACTTCGGCGGCCTGGTATCGGCTCCGGTGTTCAGCAAGGTCATGTCGGGCACCCTGCGCCTGATGAACGTGCCGCCAGATAACCTGCCGCCGCCAAGTGACCCACAGCAGGTCAGTGCAGTACCCGCCAAGGGAGGGCGTGGATGATGACGATGCCATTGAGCAAACTGTTCGCCCACGCCAGCCGTGACCCGCTCATCCGTGAGCTGACCCTGGACAGCCGTCAGGTGCGCCAGGGTGATCTGTTCCTGGCTGTGCCAGGGGCCAAGGTCGATGGCCGTGAGCACATTGCCGACGCGCTGTCGCGTGGGGCCGCGGCTGTCGCTTATGAGGAGCAGGGCGCCAACGTGCTGCCGCTCACCGATGTACCGTTGATTCCGGTCAAGGGCCTGATCGGCCAGCTATCGCAGATTGCCGGGCGCTTTTACGGCGAACCGAGCCGCCAGCTGAACCTGGTAGGCGTGACCGGCACCAACGGCAAGACCAGTGTCACGCAGCTGGTGGCTCAGGCGCTCGATGCCCTGGGCCAGCGCTGCGGCCTGATCGGTACGCTGGGAACCGGTTTTTATGGCGAGCTGCAAAGCGGCAGGCTGACCACGCCTGACCCGATCGCCGTACAGTCGACGCTGTACGACCTCAAGAAGGGCGGGGCCAAGGCCGTGGCCATGGAGGTTTCTTCCCATGCCCTGGAGCAAGGCCGGGTCGCTGCGTTGGAGTTCGACATCGCGGTCATGACCAACCTGTCCCGCGACCATCTGGACTATCACGGCAGCATGCAGGCTTACGAGGCCGCCAAAGCCAAGCTGTTCGCCTGGCCAAGCCTGCGTTGTCAGGTCGTGAATCTGGATGACGATTTCGGCCGCCGCCTGGCTGAAGACTTTGCCCGCCGCCCGAGTGTGGAGCATATCGAAACCCGGCTGCTCAGCTACAGCCTTGAGAATCCAGACGCTTCGCTGTTCTGCCGCCAGGCGCAGTTCGATGATGATGGCGTGCGCGCGGTCCTCGTCACTGCCCAGGGGGAACGGGTGCTGCGTAGCCAGTTACTGGGTCGCTTCAATCTCAGCAACATGCTTGCGGCGGTGGCCACGCTGATGGCGTTGGATTTCTCGCTGGACGAGATTCTCAAGGTCACGCCACAACTGCAGGGCCCTGTTGGTCGAATGCAGCGACTGGGAGGCGGCGACAAGCCGCTGGTGGTGGTCGATTACGCGCACACCCCCGACGCCCTGGAAAAGGTCCTCGAAGCCTTGCGGCCACATGCTCACGGCAAACTGCTGTGCCTGTTTGGCTGCGGTGGTGACCGTGACCGCGGCAAGCGCCCATTGATGGCCGAGGTGGCCGAGCGCCTGGCTGACCGCGTCGTGGTCACCGACGACAACCCGCGTACCGAAGACCCGCTGCGCATCTTCGACGACATTCGCCCCGGTTTCACCACCCCTACTAGCGTCGAGTTCGTTGCTGGTCGGGGCGATGCCATCGCTCACTTGATTGCCACTGCGGCGGCCGATGACGTGATCGTCCTGGCCGGCAAAGGGCATGAGGATTACCAGGAGATCCATGGCCAGCGCCACGAGTTCTCCGACCTGATCGAAGCCGACAAGGCACTGGCAGCCTGGGAGGCTCCGCATGCTTAAGCCTATGACCCTCAGCCAGTTGACCGGTGCTTTGAATGCACGCTTGATAGGCGCCGACGCGACCTTTACAGGTGTCAGCATCGACAGCCGCAGCGTTGCTCCTGGCGAGCTTTTCGTCGCCCTGACCGGGCCACGTTTCGATGGCCATGACTACCTGGCGGACGTAACGGCCAAAGGCGCCGTGGCGGCTTTGGTCGAGCGCGAAATCGCCGGTGTCGCGCTGCCTCAGCTGCTGGTCGCCGACTGCCGCGTTGCACTTGGCCAGCTTGCAGCGCTGAACCGCGCGGCATTCGACAAGCCCGTCGTTGCTATCACCGGCTCCAGCGGCAAGACCACGGTCAAGGAAATGCTCGCCAGCATTCTGCGCACTCGCGGGTTGGTGCACGCCACCCGGGGCAACCTTAACAACGACCTAGGCGCCCCTCTGACGCTGTTGGAAATCGCGCCTGAACACAGCGCTGCGGTGATCGAGCTGGGCGCTTCGCGCATCGGCGAAATCCGCTACACCGTGGGCCTGACCCAACCGCATGTGGTGATCATCAATAATGCTGGCACTGCCCACGTGGGCGAATTCGGTGGCCCTGAAAAGATCGTCGAAGCCAAAGGCGAGATTCTAGAAGGCCTGGGCGAGGGCGGCACCGCCATCCTCAATCTGGCCGACAAGGCGTTCGAAATCTGGCGCAAGCGTGCAGGCGATCACCGTATTTTCACCTTCGCACTGGATAACCCACAGGCCGACTTCCACGCCAGCGGCATCGGCTGCGACGCCCGTGGTTGCCCGTCTTTCACCCTGCATGGCCCAGAAGGCAGCGTGCCGGTGCAACTCAACCTGCTGGGCACTCACAACGTCAGCAATGCGCTGGCCGCCGCCGCCGCTGCCCACGCCGTTGGTCTGAGCCTGAGCGGCATCGCTGCAGGGCTCAATGCCGTGCAACCGGTCAAGGGCCGCACCGTGGTGCAGATCGCGCCCAACGGGGTGCGGGTCATCGATGACAGCTACAACGCAAATCCCACCTCGATGTGCGCGGCCATTGATATACTCGCCAGCTTTTCCGGGCGCACCGTTCTGGTGCTCGGGGATATCGGCGAATTGGGTCAGTGGGCGGAGGAAGGCCACCGGCAGGTGGGCGACTATGCGCGCGGTAAGGTGGATGCCGTTTATGCAACGGGCTCCAACATGGCTCATGCGGTCAAGGCGTTCGGCGCCGATGGCCGTCATTTCGCTACTCAAGCTGAACTGATCGATGCCGTTCGCGCAGAGACTGCCAGCGACACCACAATCTTGATCAAGGGCTCGCGCAGCGCTGCGATGGAAAACGTCGTGGCGGCATTGTGCGGTGCCAGCGGGGAGAAACATTAATGCTGCTGCTGTTGGCCGAGTATCTGCAACAGTTCCATAAGGGCTTCGCAGTCTTTCAGTACCTGTCCCTGCGCGGGATTCTTGGCGTGCTGACTGCGTTGTCGCTGGCGCTGTGGCTGGGGCCGTGGATGATTCGTACCCTGCAGATTCGTCAGATCGGGCAGGCCGTTCGTAACGACGGCCCGCAATCGCACCTGTCCAAATCCGGCACCCCGACCATGGGTGGCGCTTTGATTCTGTCTGCCATCGGCATCAGCACCCTGCTGTGGGCCGACCTGTCCAATCGCTACGTGTGGACCGTGCTGATCGTCACCCTGTTGTTCGGTGCCATTGGCTGGGTCGACGACTACCGTAAGGTGATCGAAAAGAACTCCCGTGGCTTGCCGAGCCGCTGGAAGTATTTCTGGCAATCGGTGTTCGGTCTTGGCGCGGCGCTGTTCCTGTACATGACTGCGCCTACCAGCGTAGAAACCACGCTGATCGTACCGTTTCTCAAAGACGTCACCATCCCATTGGGTGTCGGCTTCGTGGTACTGACCTATTTCGTCATCGTCGGCTCCAGCAACGCGGTCAACCTGACCGATGGCCTGGATGGCCTGGCGATCATGCCGACCGTGATGGTCGGTGGCGCCTTGGGCATCTTCTGCTACCTGTCGGGTAACGTGAAGTTCGCCGAATACCTGCTGATCCCTTACGTCCCAGGTTCGGGCGAGCTGATCGTGTTCTGCGGTGCGCTGATCGGTGCCGGCCTTGGCTTTTTGTGGTTCAACACCTACCCGGCCCAGGTGTTCATGGGCGACGTGGGCGCACTGGCCCTGGGCGCAGCCTTGGGCACCATCGCGGTGATCGTGCGCCAGGAAATCGTGTTGTTCATCATGGGCGGCATCTTCGTGATGGAAACCTTGTCGGTGGTGATCCAGGTTGCATCGTTCAAGCTCACCGGCAAGCGTGTGTTCCGTATGGCCCCGATTCACCATCACTTTGAACTCAAGGGCTGGCCTGAGCCACGCGTGATCGTCCGTTTCTGGATCATCACCGTGATTCTGGTTCTGATCGGCCTCGCCACCCTGAAACTGAGGTAGAAAAGCGTGTCATTGATCGCTTCCGACCAATTCCGCATCGTTGTCGGCCTCGGCAAGAGCGGCATGTCCCTGGTTCGCTTCCTGGCGAGCCGGGGCATCGCCTTTGCGGTCGCCGACACCCGCGAACAACCGCCGGAACTGGAAACCCTGCGCCGTGATTACCCGCAGGTGGAAGTACGTTGTGGTGAACTGGACGTGGACTTCCTGTGCCGCGCCAATGAGCTGTACGTGAGCCCTGGCCTGGCCTTGGCCACCCCAGCCCTGCAGCAGGCTGCCGCACGTGGCGTGCAGCTGTCGGGTGACATCGAGCTATTCGCACGCCACGCCAACGCGCCGATCGTGGCGATCAGCGGTTCCAATGCCAAAAGCACCGTGACCACCCTGGTTGGTGACATGGCCGCCAAAGCCGGAAAGCGGGTGGCCGTAGGCGGCAACCTGGGTACCCCGGCATTGGATCTGCTCAGCGATGACGTGGAGCTTTACGTGCTGGAACTGTCGAGCTTCCAACTGGAAACCACCGACCAGCTCAACGCCGAAGTTGCCACCGTGCTGAACATCAGCGAAGACCATATGGACCGCTACAGCGGGCTGCCTGCTTATCACCTTGCCAAGCACAGGATCTTCCGCGGCGCCCGGCAGGTCGTGGTAAACCGCCAGGATGCTCTTAGCCGGCCGCTGCCGGTTGAGGGCCGTCCCTGCTTCACCTTCGGCCTCAATCAACCCGACTTCAAAGCGTTCGGCCTGCGTGAGGTCGACGGCGAGAAGTACCTGGCCTATGAATTCCAAGCGCTGCTGCCGGTGCGCGAATTGAAGATCCGCGGCGCTCACAACCAGAGCAACGCTCTGGCAGCATTGGCGCTGGGTCATGCTGCTGGCCTGCCGTTCGCACCGATGCTCGAGGCACTGCGTGAGTTCAAGGGGCTTGCCCATCGCTGCCAGTGGGTCCGTGAGCGCAATGGCGTGAACTGGTACGACGACTCCAAAGCTACCAACGTCGGTGCTGCATTGGCGGCGATCGAGGGCCTGGGCGCGGATATCGATGGCAAGCTGGTGCTGATTGCAGGTGGCGACGGCAAGGGGGCAGACTTTGCCGCCCTGCGCGAGCCTGTCGAGCGTTACTGCCGTGCCGTGGTGCTGCTGGGCCGCGATGCCGAGCGCCTGGCCCAGGCACTGGGTGAAGGCATACCGCTGGTGCGTGTTCAGACCCTGGGCGAGGCCGTTGAGCAATGCGCCCAACTGGCACAGGCAGGTGATGCCGTGCTGCTGTCGCCCGCGTGCGCCAGCCTCGACATGTTCAAGAATTTCGAAGAGCGTGGGCGCCTGTTCGCCCAGGCGGCGGAGGAGCTGGCATGATTTTCGGCATCCTCAAACCTTACCCGTCGCCGCTGATCAGCGGCCGTGGCATCGACCTGGACTTCCCGCTGCTGGCCGGTTGCCTGGCGCTGCTTGGCCTGGGCCTGGTAATGATCACCTCGGCGTCGTCCGAGGTGGCCGCCGTGCAGTCGGGGAACCCGCTCTACCATATGTTCCGTCACTTGGTTTACGTGTTCCTCGGGCTTGTAGCCTGCGGCGCGACCATGATGGTGCCGATCGCCACCTGGCAGCGCATGGGCTTCACGATGCTGCTGGGTGCCTTCGGCTTGCTGGTGCTGGTGCTGGTGCCTGGGATTGGCCGTGAGGTCAACGGCTCGATGCGCTGGATCGGTTTCAGCTTCTTCAACGTACAGCCATCGGAAATCGCCAAGGTCTTCGTGGTCATCTACCTGGCCGGGTACCTGGTGCGCCGGCAGACCGAAGTGCGCGAAACCTGGATGGGCTTCTTCAAACCTTTCATCGTGCTGTTGCCAATGGCCGCGCTGCTGCTGATGGAGCCAGACTTCGGTGCGACCGTAGTCATGATGGGCGCCGCCGCTGCCATGTTGTTCCTAGGGGGTGTGGGGCTATTCCGCTTCAGCCTGATGGTGGTCCTGGCGGTGCTCGCGGTGTTCGTGCTGGTCCAGGCGCAGCCTTACCGGATGGCACGCTTGATTACCTTCACCGACCCTTGGTCCGACCAGTTCGGGTCCGGCTACCAGCTGACCCAGGCGCTGATCGCCTTCGGCCGCGGCGAGTGGTTGGGCGTTGGCCTGGGCAACAGCGTGCAGAAGCAGTTCTATCTGCCTGAGGCGCACACCGACTTCGTGTTCTCGGTGCTGGCTGAAGAGCTGGGAGTG
Organism: Pseudomonas sp. KCJK9000; assembly: GCF_046230725.1. Classification (NCBI taxonomy): domain Bacteria; kingdom Pseudomonadati; phylum Pseudomonadota; class Gammaproteobacteria; order Pseudomonadales; family Pseudomonadaceae; genus Pseudomonas; species Pseudomonas sp. KCJK9000. Next base: position 9,591 of record NZ_JBJJLN010000002.1, read on the forward strand.
GTCGGCTCACTGGTAACCATCGCGCTGTTCGTCTTCGTGACGGTGCGTGCGCTGTACATCGGCCTCTGGGCCGAGAAGGCCAAACAGTTCTTCGCCGCGTACATGGCGTTCGGCCTGGCGTTCCTGTGGATCGGTCAGTTCCTGATCAACATTGGCGTGAACGTCGGCCTGCTGCCGACCAAGGGCCTGACCTTACCATTCCTCAGTTATGGGGGCTCCTCGCTGGTGATTTGCTGTGCCTGCGTGGGCTTGCTGTTGCGCATCGAATGGGAGAGCCGCACGCACCTGGGCAGCGAGGAGCACGAGTTCAAAGAAAGCGATTTTGCCGAGGAGACCAGTCATGGCCGCTGACGGCAAGCATGTGCTGATCATGGCTGGCGGTACTGGGGGCCACGTGTTTCCGGCCCTGGCCTGCGCCCGCGAGTTCCAGACGCGTGGTTACACCGTGCACTGGCTGGGCACTCCACGGGGTATCGAGAACGAACTGGTCCCGCAAGCAGGCCTGCCTTTACATCTGATCCAGGTCAGTGGCCTGCGTGGCAAAGGCAAGCTGTCGCTGCTCAAAGCGCCGTTCACCCTGGTCAAGGCCGTGCTGCAGGCAATGCGCATCGTGCGCCAGCTCAAGCCTGTCTGCGTGGTCGGCTTCGGCGGTTATGTGACCGGGCCGGGCGGTGTGGCCGCGCGGCTGTGCGGGGTGCCGTTGGTGATCCACGAGCAGAACGCCCGTGCCGGCACCACCAACCGCCTGCTGCTGCCGCTGGCTGCACGGGTGTGCGAAGCCTTCCCAGCGACCTTCGGCGCCAGCGAGAAACTGCGCACCACCGGCAATCCGGTACGCCCAGAGCTCTTCATGGATGCCCAGCGCGCGCCGCTGGCCGAGCGCCGTGCACGCCTGCTGGTCATGGGTGGCAGCCTGGGGGCCGAACCTTTGAACAAACTGTTGCCCAAGGCGCTGTCCGAAGTTCCCGCTAGCCTGCGCCCGGAAGTATTCCACCAGGCCGGCAAGCACCATGCGCCCGCCACAGCCGAGCGCTACCGCGAAGCGGGTGTTCAGGCTCAGGTCGAACCGTTCATCAAAGACATGGCCCATGCCTACGGCTGGGCCGATATCGTGGTCTGCCGGGCCGGTGCCCTGACCGTGAGCGAACTGGCAGCCGCGGGCCTGCCTTCGATGCTGGTGCCATTGCCCCACGCCATCGACGATCACCAGACCCACAATGCTCAATATCTGGCTCGGGAGGGCGCTGCCTTCCTCATGCCACAAGCGACAACTGGCGCAGCGCAACTCGCTGAACGCCTGAACGAGGTGCTGATGCAACCCGAGAAACTCAACACCATGGCTGGCACCGCACGGCGCCTGGCCAAACCTGCTGCAACCAGCACCGTAGTCGATGTCTGCCTGGAGGTGGCCCATGGTTGAAAGCCAGAAGGCCATGCCCCAGCCGAAAATGGGCCGTATCAATCGCATCCACTTCGTCGGTATCGGTGGGGTGGGCATGTGCGGCATCGCTGAAGTGCTGCTGAACCTGGGCTATCAGGTGTCCGGCTCTGACCTCAAGGCGTCGCCGGTGACCGAGCGTCTGGAATCTTTCGGCGCCCAGATATTTGTAGGCCACCGTGCCGAAAACGCCGCCACCGCCGATGTGCTGGTGGTGTCGAGCGCGATCAACCCGGCCAACCCGGAAGTCGCCACAGCCCTTGAACGACGCATCCCGGTGGTGCCGCGGGCCGAGATGCTGGCCGAACTGATGCGCTACCGCCACGGCGTGGCCGTGGCCGGTACCCATGGCAAGACCACCACTACCAGCCTGCTGGCCTCGGTGTTTGCCGCTGGCGGGCTGGACCCAACGTTCGTCATCGGTGGCCGCTTGACCGCTGCCGGCACCAACGCCCAGCTTGGCACCAGCCGTTATCTGATCGCCGAAGCTGACGAAAGCGATGCCAGTTTCCTGCATCTGCAGCCGATGGTTGCGGTAGTCACCAATATCGATGCCGACCACATGGCGACCTATGAAGGCGACTTCAATAAGTTGAAGAAGACCTTCGTCGAGTTCCTGCACAACCTGCCGTTCTATGGCTTGGCCGTGATGTGCCTGGATGACCCGGTGGTTCGCGAGATCCTGCCGCAGGTCAAGCGCCCGACCGTGACCTACGGCTTCAGCGACGAGGCTGACATCCGCGCCATCAACGTGCGCCAGCAGGGCATGCAAACTCACTTCACCGTGCTGCGTCGCGACCGCGAGCCGCTGGAGGTGTCGGTGAACATGCCCGGTAATCACAACGTGCTCAATGCCTTGGCCACCATCGCCATCGCCACTGACGAAGGGATCAACGATGAAGCCATCGTTCAGGGCCTGTCTGGCTTCCAGGGCGTAGGGCGACGCTTCCAGGTATACGGCGAGCTGCCTGTAGAAGGCGGCAGCGTGATGCTGGTCGACGACTATGGCCACCACCCGACCGAAGTCGCTGCAGTGATCAAAGCCGTGCGCGGAGGCTGGCCAAGCCGTCGCTTGGTGATCGTCTACCAGCCGCACCGTTACAGCCGTACGCGCGACCTGTACGACGATTTCGTCCAGGTGCTGGGTGACGCCAATGTGCTTTTGCTGATGGAGGTCTACCCGGCCGGCGAGGAGCCGATCCCCGGTGCCGACAGCCGCCAGCTGTGCCACAGCATCCGCCAGCGCGGCAAGCTGGACCCAATCTACATCGAACGTGGCGCGGAACTGGCGCCGCTGGTCAAACCGCTGCTGCGCGCCGGTGACATCCTGCTTTGCCAGGGTGCCGGTGATGTCGGTGGCCTGGCCCCGCAACTGATGAAAAGCCCGCTGTTTGCTGGCGCCAAGCAGGAGAAGTCGAAATGACCAGCGCTTACCAACAACTGCACAGCACCCTGGACGTGAAAGCGTTCGGGCGCGTGGCCGTGCTGTACGGTGGCAAAAGCGCCGAGCGTGAAGTGTCGCTGAAGTCCGGCGCCGCTGTTATCGACGCCTTGAGCACTGCCGGTGTCGACGTGGTTGGCATCGATGTGGGCGACGATCTGCTGGCGCGCCTGCAGAACGAGAAGATCGACCGCGCCTTCATCATCCTTCACGGCCGTGGCGGTGAAGACGGCAGCATGCAGGGGCTGCTCGAGTGCCTGGGTATCCCCTATACCGGCAGCGGCATCCTCGCTTCGGCACTGGCAATGGACAAACTTCGTACCAAGCAGGTATGGCAGAGCCTGGGTATTCCCACCCCTCGCCATGCAGTACTTGGCAGCGAAAATGATTGTATTGCTGCTGGCACGGAACTGGGCTTCCCGTTGATCGTCAAACCCGCCCATGAAGGTTCGAGCATCGGCATGGCCAAGGTGAACAGCGAGCAAGAGCTGGTCGCCGCCTGGAAGGACGCTGCCCGCTACGATTCACAGGTCCTGGTCGAGCAATGGATTCACGGCCCGGAGTTCACCATCGCTGTTCTGCGTGGCCAGGTGCTGCCGCCGATCGCACTGGGTACGCCACACGTGTTCTACGACTACGACGCCAAGTACATCGCCAATGACACCCAGTACCGCATCCCGTGCGGCCTGGACAGTGCCAAAGAGCAGGAACTGATCGACCTGACCGCGCGCGCCTGCGATGCCATCGGCATCGAAGGCTGGGGCCGGCTGGACGTGATGCAGGACGAGCAAGGCCGCTTCTGGCTGCTCGAAGTCAACACCGCACCAGGCATGACTGATCATAGCCTGGTGCCCATGGCGGCCCGCGCGGCCGGCCTGGATTTCCAGCAACTGGTGCTGGCAATCCTGGCTGAAAGCGTGGCGACGCGAGGTTAAGCATCATGCAAGGCGCAATGATACGTCAGCAGCAACCCGTTACCGGCCGCAGCAAGCCGGTGCCACGTGGTGCCAGCCGACTGGTGGCCGACGAGCCCGTATCGGCGCGCCTGCCACGGCCGAGCCTGGGTGGTCTGAAGCGTTTGTTATGGCCGATCGTGCTGGTGGCGGCTGGGTTCGGCGCCTACGAGGGTGCCATTCGCCTGATGCCCTATGCCGATCGGCCGATCACCAAGATCGATGTGCAGGGTGACCTGACCTACATCAGCCAGCAGTCGGTGCAGCAACGCATTGCACCTTACGTGGCGGCAAGCTTCTTCAGTGTCGACCTCCCGGCGATGCGCGCCGAGCTCGAGCAGATGCCCTGGATCGCCCATGCCGAAGTGCGTCGGGTGTGGCCGGACGAAGTGGTCATCCGCCTTGAAGAACAATTGCCAGTGGCGCGCTGGGGTGACGAAGCGCTGCTGAACAACCAGGGCCAAGCCTTCACTCCGCGTGAACTGGCCAATTACGAGCACTTGCCGCAGCTGGCCGGGCCGCAGCGCGCTCAACAACAAGTCATGCAGCAGTATCAGGTATTGAGCCAGATGCTGCGCCCCTTGGGCTTTTCCATCGCACGCCTGGAATTGCGCGAGCGTGGCAGCTGGTTCCTGACCACCGGTGCAAGCAGCGCCGGGCCAGGCATCGAGCTGCTGCTGGGGCGCGATCATCTGGTGGAGAAGATGCGCCGTTTCATTGCCATTTACGACAAGACACTCAAAGAGCAGATCACCAATATCGCCCGCATTGATCTGCGTTACGCCAACGGGCTTGCCGTTGGCTGGCGGGAACCGAACGCACCGACGACGGCCCAACCCGCCGTTGCGAAGAATTAGAGAGAGGCAGGACCATGGCAAACGCGCATAGCGGCAAAATGATCGTCGGGCTGGACATCGGCACATCCAAAGTGGTGGCGCTGGTGGGTGAAGTGGGCGAAGACGGGACCTTGGAAATCGTGGGCATCGGCACCCACCCGTCCCGCGGCCTGAAGAAAGGCGTGGTGGTGAACATCGAGTCGACCGTGCAGTCGATCCAGCGCGCAGTGGAAGAGGCTCAGCTGATGGCAGGCTGCCGTATCCACTCGGCGTTCGTTGGCGTGGCGGGCAACCATATCCGTAGCCTGAACTCCCACGGCATTGTCGCCATCCGCGACCGCGAGGTCAGCGTGGCCGACCTCGAGCGCGTGCTCGACGCCGCCCAGGCCGTGGCGATTCCTGCCGACCAGCGCGTGCTGCACACCCTGCCGCAGGACTACGTGATCGACAACCAGGAAGGGGTCCGCGAACCACTGGGTATGTCTGGTGTTCGTCTGGAGGCCAAGGTTCATGTGGTCACCTGCGCAGTCAACGCAGCGCAGAACATCGAAAAGTGCGTGCGCCGTTGCGGCCTTGAAATCGACGACATCATTCTCGAGCAGCTGGCCTCGGCCTACTCGGTCCTGACCGATGACGAGAAAGAGTTGGGCGTGTGCCTGGTGGACATCGGCGGCGGCACCACCGATATCGCGATCTTCACCGAGGGTGCTATCCGCCATACGGCAGTCATTCCAATCGCTGGCGACCAGGTCACCAACGATATCGCCATGGCCCTGCGTACCCCTACCCAGTACGCAGAGGAAATCAAGATCCGTTACGCCTGTGCCCTGGCCAAACTGGCAGGTGCAGGCGAAACCATCAAAGTGCCTAGCGTTGGCGATCGTCCGCCCCGCGAGCTTTCGCGCCAGGCCTTGGCCGAGGTGGTGGAGCCACGTTACGACGAACTCTTCACGCTGATCCAAGCCGAGCTGCGCCGCAGCGGTTACGAGGACCTGGTGCCGGCCGGCATCGTCCTCACCGGTGGCACCGCGAAGATGGAAGGGGCCGTGGAACTGGCCGAGGAAATTTTCCATATGCCGGTGCGCCTGGGCGTACCGCACAGCGTTCGGGGGCTGAGCGACGTGGTGCGCAACCCGATCTATTCCACCGGCGTGGGCTTGCTCACCTATGGCCTGCTCAAGCAGTCCGAGGACCTGGTCCTGGCCGGTAACAGCAACAGCAGCAGCAACAGCTATGGCGATGAACCGAAGGCCCCAGTGCTTGAGCGCTTCAAGCGGTGGGTCCAGGGCAACTTCTAAGTTTCAAAGCAGTAGTGGTAGGCGCGACAACTAGAGAACTGTAAGGAGAGGGAAAATGTTCGAGCTCGTAGACAACGTCCCGCAAAGTCCGGTCATCAAGGTGATCGGCGTAGGTGGTGGTGGTGGTAACGCCGTTAACCACATGGTCAAGAGCAGCATCGAAGGCGTCGAGTTCATCTGCGCCAACACCGATGCTCAGGCGCTGAAAAACATCGGCGCACGCACCATTCTGCAACTGGGTACCGGCGTGACCAAAGGTCTGGGTGCCGGTGCCAATCCTGAGGTCGGCCGTCAGGCTGCACTCGAGGACCGTGAGCGCATTGCCGAGGTGCTGCAGGGCACCAACATGGTGTTCATCACCACCGGCATGGGTGGCGGTACCGGTACCGGTGCGGCGCCGATCATCGCTGAAGTGGCCAAGGAAATGGGCATTCTCACCGTTGCAGTGGTGACCCGTCCGTTCCCGTTCGAAGGTCGCAAACGTATGCAGATCGCCGATGAAGGCATCCGCATGCTGGCTGAGAGCGTCGACTCGCTCATCACCATCCCTAACGAGAAGCTGCTGACCATCCTGGGCAAGGACGCCAGCCTGCTGTCCGCCTTCGCCAAGGCCGACGATGTACTGGCCGGGGCCGTTCGCGGTATCTCCGACATCATCAAGCGCCCAGGCATGATCAACGTCGACTTTGCCGACGTACGCACCGTCATGGGTGAAATGGGCATGGCGATGATGGGTACTGGTTGCGCCAGCGGCCCGAACCGTGCTCGCGAAGCCACCGAAGCGGCCATTCGCAACCCGCTGCTCGAAGACGTCAACCTGCAGGGTGCCCGCGGCATTCTGGTGAACATCACCGCAGGCCCTGACCTTTCGCTGGGTGAGTACTCCGACGTCGGTAGCATCATCGAAGCCTTCGCCTCCGACCATGCCATGGTCAAAGTCGGCACCGTGATCGACCCTGATATGCGCGATGAGCTGCATGTCACCGTCGTCGCGACCGGCCTTGGCGCACGCATCGAAAAACCGGTGAAAGTGGTCGACAACACCCTGCAAACCGCTCAGCAAGCGTACGAAGCGTCCAACCCGGCGCCAGTGCGTCCAGAGCAACCAGCGGTGAACTACCGTGACCTGGAGCGCCCGACCGTGATGCGTAACCAGGCCCACGCAGGCGCTGCGGCGGCGGCTAAACTCAACCCTCAGGATGACCTGGACTACCTCGATATCCCAGCCTTCCTGCGTCGTCAGGCCGATTGATGGAATTTATCAGGGGTATAAGGGTGATTGGTGTTCAGCAAAGGCAGGGTCTGTTATCATCCCCAGCCTTTGTTGATACCTGTTCGCATTATTTGCGCTGAAGCGGCCAATGCCATGATTAGACAACGCACCCTGAAGAATACCATCCGTGCCACGGGCGTCGGCCTGCACTCCGGGGAGAAGGTCTACCTGACCCTCAAGCCTGCGCCTGTCGACACCGGCATCGTCTTCCGTCGCGCCGACCTCGACCCAGTTGTCGAGATCCCGGCGCGTGCGGCCAACGTCGGTGAGACCACCATGTCCACCACGCTGGTCAACGGTGACGTCAAGGTCGATACGGTCGAGCACCTGCTCTCCGCCATGGCGGGCCTGGGCATCGATAACGCCTACGTCGAGCTCTCCGCCTCGGAAGTACCGATCATGGATGGCAGCGCCGGTCCTTTCGTATTCCTGATTCAGTCTGCCGGCCTGGAAGAACAGGACGCAGCCAAGAAGTTCATCCGTATCCTGCGTGAAGTGACAGTGGTGGAGGGCGACAAGAGCGCCACCTTCCTGCCATTTGACGGGTTCAAGGTGAGCTTCGAGATCGACTTCGATCACCCGGTCCTCAAGGGCCAGACCCAGAGTGCGGTCGTCGACTTTTCCAGCACGTCGTTCGTGAAGGAAGTCAGCCGCGCCCGTACTTTCGGCTTCATGCGTGACATCGAGTACCTGCGCAAGCATAACCTTGCGCTCGGTGGCAGTGTCGAGAACGCCATCGTGGTCGACGAGACCGGTGTGCTCAACGAAGACGGCCTTCGTTCGGATGACGAATTCGTCAAGCACAAGATCCTCGACGCCATTGGCGACCTTTACCTGCTGGGCAACAGCCTGATCGGCGAGTTCAAGGGCTACAAGTCCGGCCACGCGCTGAACAACCAGCTGCTGCGTAAGCTCATCGAAGAAACCGATGCCTGGGAAGTGGTTACATTCGAAGATGCCAGTACGGCACCGATCTCCTACATGCGCCCTGTTGCGGCAGTGTAAGTTCGAACACTCTCTCTAGTGTCATCAAGGCCACCTTCGGGTGGCCTTTTTTATGGTGTTTGTCTGGGGGGTGGCGGGGTGCGGATATCGAGCGCCGCCCGCGCGGCGCATCGCGAGCTGCGCTCGCTCCTACGTTTGTTTCGGGCCAGTAACGCCTGTGGCAGGTGCGCGCGACCGCCTGGTTCATACGACGCGATACCGCGCCATGCACAAAGGCGTCCGCGCGCAAATCCCACAGGATCAATTGGCCCGAAACAAGCGTAGGAGCGAGCGCAGCTCGCGATGCGCCGCGCGGGCGGCGCTCGATATCTGCGCCAGCGCGATCCCAAGACAAGCGCCCCTAGCCCTTACCCTTCGCATGTGCCGCCAGCCGTTGCAGAGCAGCGCGCAACTTGGGGTCGGCGATGCCTGCAGCGGAATCGCGGATGCTCTCGGCGGCGCTGTTCGACAGCTCGATCGTGTTGCCGCCGCGCTTGGCAGGCACCAACGGTGGCTGAACCTTGTACAGGATGCGTTGCAAGTTGCCGAACGCTTCCAAGGTTTGTAACTGGCGCTGCAAGCGCTTCTGCTGGTAGCGCAGACGAGTCGCCCAATGGCCATCGGTCACCACCAGCAGCAGCGTGCCATCACGCCATGAGGCCACATGGCAATGCTCCCTTGCAGCCGGCTGCAACTGGCTTTCCAGCAAGCGCTGCAGGTGCTCCAAACGCTCAGCCTGGTTCAGCAACAGGCGTAACGGGCGGTTCTGACGTAGCAGGGCGGCAGGCGGCTGGGCGGGTGTGGGTTTGGAAGCCATGGTGGTTTGCATCAAGTTACAAGATCGCCAGTCTAACATCCCCGTGGTCGGTGCTGGCCTTATTGACACGTTTCATCAACCTGCGGGTTGAACTCAGGGAAAATGCCCCTATCTTAGAAAAGCCCCCGCCTAAGCGCTGTGCCAGCATCGTGGCAATCGACCACTTTCCTCACCATCGTTTCCGGGTAGAATGCTCGTTCGCATGCGGCCTCAGGGCTGCACGGGCGACTCATGGGGCCGCCCTCCATCCCTACGTGTGGAAGATCCTGCCGATATGTTTGCGCCTTTGTTAAAAAAACTTTTTGGAAGCAAGAACGAGCGTGAAGTCAAACGCATGCTCAAGACGGTAACGATCGTCAATGCCTTCGAAGAGAAAATGGTGGCCCTCTCCGACGAGCAGCTGCGCGCCAAGACCGCAGAGTTCAAGGAGCGCCTGGCCAAAGGCGAGACGCTGGACCAATTGCTGCCTGAAGCCTTCGCTGTCGCCCGTGAGGCTGGTAAGCGTGTGATGGGCATGCGCCACTTCGACGTGCAGCTGATCGGCGGCATGACCTTGCACGAGGGCATGATCGCAGAAATGCGTACCGGTGAAGGCAAGACCTTGGTCGGTACCTTGGCCGTTTACCTCAACGCCTTGTCTGGCAAGGGCGTGCACGTGGTCACTGTGAACGACTACCTGGCTCGCCGAGACGCCAACTGGATGCGCCCCCTGTACGAGTTCCTCGGTCTGTCCGTGGGCATCGTATCAGCCTTCCAGCCGCCTGAAGAAAAGCGCGCAGCCTACGCAGCCGACATCACCTACGGCACCAACAACGAATTCGGCTTCGACTACCTGCGCGACAACATGGCGTTCAGCCAGGAAGAGAAGTTCCAGCGTGACCTCAACTTCGCGGTCATCGACGAAGTCGACTCGATCCTCATCGACGAAGCGCGTACCCCGCTGATCATCTCCGGCCAGGCCGAAGACAGCTCCAAGCTGTATATCGAGATCAACCGCCTGATCCCGCGCCTGACCCAGCACATCGAAGAAGTCGAAGGCCAGGTCACCCAGGAAGGCCATTACACCATCGATGAGAAGAGCCGCCAGGTCGAACTCAACGAAGCCGGTCACCAGTACATCGAAGAGATGCTGACCCAGGCCGGCCTGCTGGCCGAGGGCGAAAGCCTCTACTCGGCCCACAACCTGGGCCTGCTGACCCATGTCTACGCCGGCCTGCGTGCGCACAAGCTGTTCCACCGCAACGTCGAGTACATCGTTCAAGACGGCCAGGTGCTGCTGATCGATGAACACACGGGTCGCACCATGCCGGGCCGTCGCTTGTCCGAGGGCCTGCACCAGGCCATCGAAGCGAAGGAAAACCTGAATATTCAGGCCGAAAGCCAGACCTTGGCTTCGACCACCTTCCAGAACTACTTCCGCCTGTACAGCAAGCTGTCCGGTATGACCGGTACCGCAGACACCGAGGCTTTCGAGTTCGCCCAGATCTACTCGCTCAACGTGATGGTCATTCCGCCGAACAAGCCGCTCGCGCGTAAGGACTTCAACGACCTGGTGTACCTGACCGCCGACGAGAAGTACGCCGCGATCATCGCTGACATCAAAGAGAGCATGACCCAGGGCCGTCCGATCCTGGTGGGTACTGCCACCATCGAAACGTCCGAGCACATGTCGAACCTGCTGAAGAAGGAAGGCATCGACCACAAGGTACTGAACGCCAAGTACCACGAGAAGGAAGCCGAGATCATCGCTCAAGCCGGTGCTCCGGGTGCGCTGACCATCGCTACCAACATGGCTGGCCGTGGTACCGACATTCTGCTGGGCGGTAACTGGGAAGCCGAAGTGGCTGCCCTGGATAACCCGACCCCCGAGCAGATTGCTCAGATCAAGGCCGACTGGCAGAAGCGTCACCAGCAGGTCATTCAAGCCGGTGGCCTGCATGTGATCGCCTCCGAGCGCCATGAGTCGCGCCGTATCGACAACCAGCTGCGGGGCCGTTCCGGCCGTCAGGGCGACCCGGGTTCCAGCCGCTTCTACCTGTCGCTGGAAGACAGCCTGATGCGCATCTTCGCCTCTGACCGGGTGAAGAACTTCATGAAGGCGCTGGGTATGCAGTCCGGCGAGGCCATCGAGCACCGCATGGTCACCAATGCCATCGAAAAAGCCCAGCGCAAGGTCGAGGGCCGCAACTTCGACATTCGCAAACAGCTGCTCGAATACGATGACGTGGCCAACGAACAGCGCAAGGTGATCTACCACATGCGCAACAGCCTGCTGGCGGCGGAAAACATCGGCGATACCATCGTCGAGTTCCGCAAGGAAGTCCTGGACGCCACCATCAGCCAGCATATCCCGCCGCAGTCGCTGCCTGAGCAGTGGGATGTAGCCGGCCTGGAAGCGTCGCTGGCCAGCGACTTCGCCATCAAACTGCCGATTCAGCAGTGGTTGGACGAGGACGATCGTCTTTACGAAGAAACCCTGCGCGATAAGCTGCTGCACGAAATCACCACGGCGTACACCGAGAAGGAAGACCAGGCCGGCCTCGATGCCCTGCGTACCTTCGAGAAGCAGATCCTGTTGCGTGTGCTCGACGATCTGTGGAAAGACCACCTGTCGACCATGGACCACCTGCGTCACGGTATTCACCTGCGTGGCTATGCCCAGAAGAACCCGAAGCAGGAATACAAGCGCGAGTCGTTTACCCTGTTCCAGGAACTGCTCGAGTCGATCAAGCGCGACACCATCCGTGTGCTTTCACATGTTCAGGTGCGCCGCGAAGACCCTGCCGAAGAAGAGGCACGTCTGCGTCGCGAAGCCGAAGAACTGGCCAGCCGCATGCAGTTCCAGCACGCCGAGGCACCTGGGCTTGAAAGCGAGCAGTTGGCCGAGGAGGGCGCCGAGGTTGCGGTCGCCGCTGCCCCGGTGCGTAACGACCTCAAGCTGGGCCGCAACGAGCCGTGCTGGTGTGGCTCGGGCAAGAAGTTCAAGCATTGCCATGGTCAGATCGAGTGACCTGACCTGATTGCTGTATCGTGACAACCTGGGGGCCGCATTGCGGCCCCCTTTTTCCATATTCACCGTTTTCTAGGAGCGCTCTAATGGCTGTTGGTCTTGGTCCCTTGCCCACCCTGCACCCGGTTCCGGGTTTTGAACTGGGCATCGCTTCTGCCGGCATCAAGCGCCCTGGGCGCAAGGATGTGGTGGTCATGCGCTGTGCCGAAGGCTCCAGCGTGGCTGGCGTGTTCACCCTCAACGCCTTCTGCGCCGCGCCGGTGATCCTGTCCAAGCAACGCGTACAAGGCACTGTGCGCTACCTGCTGACCAACACCGGCAATGCCAACGCCGGTACCGGCGCACCGGGCCTGGCAGCTGCCGAGCGTACCTGTGCCAAGCTGGCCGAGCTGGCTGGGGTCCCGGCCGAATCGGTATTGCCATTCTCCACCGGTGTAATCGGTGAGCCATTGCCGGTCGAGAAGATCGAAGGCGCACTGCAGGCGGCCCTGGACGATCTGTCGGAGAACAACTGGGCAGAAGCCGCTACCGGCATCATGACGACCGATACCCTGCCCAAAGGGGCCAGTCGCCAATTCCAGCACGAAGGCGTTACCGTCACCGTCACCGGTATCAGCAAAGGCGCTGGCATGATCCGTCCGAACATGGCCACCATGCTCGGCTACATCGCTACCGACGCCAAGGTCGCCCCGGCGGTGCTCAAGGATTTGATGCTCGATGGCGCCAACAAGTCGTTCAACCGCATCACCATCGATGGCGACACCTCGACCAACGATTGCTGCATGCTGATCGCCACCGGCAAGGCCAACCTGCCGGAAGTCACCGAGGCCAGTGGTGCGTTGTTCGAAGCGCTGAAAAAGGCCGTGTTCGAAGTGTGCATGGAAGTGGCCCAGGCCATCGTGCGTGATGGCGAAGGCGCCACCAAGTTCGTCACCGTGCAGGTCAACGGTGGTGGCAACCATCAGGAGTGCCTGGATGTCGGTTACGCGGTAGCGCATTCGCCGCTGATCAAGACCGCGCTGTTCGCCTCCGACCCTAACTGGGGCCGTATTCTGGCGGCGGTGGGCCGTGCTGGCGTGCCAGCGCTGGATGTCAGCCTGATCGACGTATACCTGGGCGAGGTGTGCATCGCCAGCCAAGGCGGTCGTAGCCCGAGCTACACCGAAGCGCAGGGCGCTGCTGTGATGGCCCAGGAAGAGATCACCATCCGTATCGAGTTGGGCCGCGGCCAGTGCAGCGAAACCATCTGGACGACCGACCTGTCCCACGAGTACGTGAAGATCAACGCCGAATACCGCACCTGATTCACCTGGGGTCGCGTGGCGGCCCTACCCCCAAGCAATCGAGCCGGCATGCTGGCTGGCGGAGTGTGAAGGTTGAAACGAATTCATGTAGTAGCCGCGGTGATTCGCGGCGGTGACGGCCGCATCCTGATTGCGCGCCGCGCCGATTCTCAGCACCAGGGAGGCCTTTGGGAGTTCCCTGGCGGCAAGGTGGAGCAGGGCGAAAGCGTAGAGGCGGCGTTGGCTCGTGAGCTGCGCGAAGAATTGGGCATCGAGGTTAGCCGCTCGCGCGCGTTGATCAAGGTCAGCCACGATTACCCGGACAAGCAGGTGCTGCTGGATGTCCGTGAGGTCGATGGGTTCACCGGTGAGCCCCACGGCGCTGAAGGCCAACCTGTGGCCTGGGTTGCGCCACGGGACCTTCCTCAATACGCGTTTCCCGAGGCCAACAAGCCGATCGTCGCCGCTGCGCGCTTACCGGACCAGTACCTGATTACCCCCGATGGCCTGGAGGTGCCGCAACTGCTCAAGGGTATCCAGAAGGCCGTGGCCAGTGGCATTGGCCTGATTCAGTTACGCGCGCCAGACATGTACGACCCCAAGTACCGTGATGTAGCCGTGGACGCGGTCGGCCTTTGCGCCGGCAAGGCGCAACTGATGCTCAAAGGCCCATTGGAGTGGCTCGGCGACTTTCCGTCAGCGGGCTGGCACCTGACTGCCGCGCAACTGCGCAAGTATGCAGCTAACGGTCGCCCGTTCCCCCAGGAGCGCTGGCTGGCCGCATCTTGCCACAGCGCCGAGGAGTTGGCCTTGGCTGCGCAGATGGGCGTGGATTTCGTTACGCTTTCACCGGTTCAGGCGACCCAGACTCATCCGCAGGCTGTGCCGCTGGGCTGGGATGAAGCACAGCGGTTGATTGCTGGCTTCAACCTGCCGGTTTACCTGCTGGGCGGCGTTGGTCCGGCGCAGCGAGACCAGGCGTGGGAGGTTGGCGCACAGGGTGTGGCGGGAGTCCGCGCCTTCTGGCCAGACGCTTGAGTATTCGGGGCCGCGCAGCGGCCCCAGTCATCTCAGCCTTGAGGCTTTGGTGCAGGCTGCCACAGGACTTCGGCAATGCCTTGGCGCCGCCCGATGATCCGTGCTGCCACGAACAGCAGATCGGACAGCCTGTTGATGTAAGCCAACCCAACCCCCTGCAATGGCTCCAGCGCATTCAATTGCTGGCAGCGCCGCTCCGCACTGCGCGCCAGGCTGCGGCACACGTGGGCCTGTGCCACCAGCGCCGAACCGCTGGGGAGTATGAAGTTCTTCAGGGGCCCCAACTCTTCGTTCCACACATCGATCGCCGCCTCCAGTCGTTCGACCTCAGCCTGGTCGAGGGCCTGATAGCTGGGCATCGCCAACTCGCCCCCCAGGTCGAACAGGCGGTGCTGGCAAGGCGCCAGGACAGCGCTGACTTCTTCAAGCCCATGCTCGGCAAGCCCGGCCAGTAATAGCCCAAGCTGGCTGTTGAGGCTGTCCACCTCACCAATCGCTTCGACCCTTGGGTGGTCCTTGGGTACGCGCCGGCCGTCACCCAGGCCGGTTTCGCCTTGGTCGCCAGTACGGGTATAGATCTTCGACAGGCGATAGCCCATGTCATGCCTCCGTGTTGTTCGGCGCCGCCGATGAGGGCTGGCAGAGGGGCAGGCGCAGGGTGAAACAGGTGCCCTGGCCGGGCGAGGAATGCACTTCCATCTGCCCCTTGTGGTTGTTGGTAATGATGAAATACGAAACCGATAGGCCAAGCCCGGTCCCCTGGCCGATTTCCTTGGTGGTGAAAAATGGCTCGAAGGTGCGTTTACGCACGGTTTCAGGCATGCCGACGCCGTTGTCCTCGACCTGAATCTCGGCCCAGGGTGGATTGAGCCGAGTACGCAAGGTGATACGCCCTGGCTCGCATGGCTGAGGGCGCTGATGGATTGCCTGGGCGGCGTTCTTGAGCAGGTTCAACAGCACCTGCTCCAGCTCGTTGGCCGTGCATGGCACCGGGCCCAGATTGGGGTCGAACTGGCGGACGATGGCCTGGCCCTTGAAATCGAAGCCAATGGTCAGGTCGAAGTCGTTGCTGGCGATTTCCACTGCCTGGTCGATCAGCGCGGGTAGCTCGCATGGCACCAGTTGGCGGTTGCTGCGGCGGCTGAAACTGAGCATGTGAGTCACGATCTTCGCCGCGCGCGCCCCGGCCTGTTGGATGCCGTCTAGCAGTTGCGGCACTTCGCGGTGCTCCAGGTAGCGGTTGACGCTCGGCAAATCGATGCCCAGCTCGCTGGCCTGCTCTTGGTTGCGCGGCAGCTCGGGTGACAGGCGCCGGCGAATGTTTTGCACGTTGTGCAGGATGGCGCCGAGCGGGTTGTTGATTTCGTGAGCCATACCGGCGGCCAGGCCGCCGACCGAAAGCATTTTTTCCGACTGGACCATCATCTCTTCCAGCGACAGGCGCTGGGTGATGTCGTCGATGCGGATAACCACGCCACGGCCGCCGCCGCCCATCAGCGGGTAGAAGGTCAAGGCGTAGTGGCGCAGGTCGTCGTCCTTGGGCCAAGTGACCCGCTCGATCTTCGCCACCCGGTGCTTCTCGACGCTTTCCTTGAGCTGGGGCAGGAACGGCTTGAGCGGTTCGAACGCGATGAAGATCGGCTGGTTCAGCGCCTGGTCCAGGGGAGTGCCGGAAAGCACCGTGGCTTCGTGGTTCCATTGGGTGACGTAGAGCTGTTCGTCGAGCGCGATCAGGGCCGAAGGCATGGAGTCGATGATGCTGTTGAGGTAGTTCTGAAACCCCGTGAGCTTCTTCTCGATCTTGCTGCGTACCTGAACTTCCAGCTCCAGCTTGCGGTTGGTATGGCGCGTTTCCTCGGCCAGGCCCTGGGCCTGATCATAGGCGGTCTGGAACTCGTCGCGGGTGCGCTTGAGCTGCTGCTCGCGTGCTTCGATGCGTGAGAGCATGGTGTTGAACGCATCGGCCAGGCTGCCGATTTCATCGTCATTGCCGCGCTTGGCACGCAGGGCATAGCTTTCCTCGCGGGTGACCTGGCGGCTGAGTTCCTCGAGTTGGTTGATCGGCTGGGTGATCAGCCGTTTTATCTGCCGGGCAATGACCAGCCACAGCAAAATGCTGAACACCAGTATCGCAAGGCTCGCGCTGAGGGTGCCGGTGTAGAACGCGGTGGGCAGTTCACTGCTGGCGACCAGCAACAGGTGTGCCGGTGGGCTGGCATCGCGCGGGATGCGGATCAACTGGGTGCTGCGAAACTCCATCAGGCGCCAACCGTCGATGTTGCGGTAGCGCTTGGGCAGGACCATAGGCTCGCCGTGCTGCAGCTGCGCCAGCATCTTGCCATCGCCGCCGTAAAGGGCGGCGGCGCGAAGCGGGGTATAGCTGTCCAGCTCTTTGAGCAAAGCAGTGGCGGTTTCGCTCGAGTCGGCAGCGCGGGCAGAGAGCTGCGGGTTGGCGACCAGCTTGCCGATGGTCTGCAACGCCTGCGGCGCCATGCTGTCCTGGGTGATCCAGTACGCGGCGCTGATGAAGGCCAGATTGGCCACCAGCAGGATAGTCACCAGCAGTACCAGTAGGGCCGCCAGCAGTTTTTGCCCGACCGGGAGGTTTTCCAGGCGTTGGCGCAGGCTCATGGGTAAGGCAATGTCCCTATGGGTTGAAATCACGCGCTGGGCAAACCACGCGCTCGCAGATTATCGACCAGACGCTGATGCAGGTGTTCCAGCTGTGGCACGCGCATACCGTGGCGCGCTGCTGCTCGGCAAACGTGCCCCAGCAAGTAATGCACTTCAGTACGTCGACCAGCGCGTACGTCCTGGTACATGGAAGAGTAGTTGGCAGCCGTTGCCAGGATTACCCGCTGAACTTCTTCGTCAAGATCCCTGGCAGCCAGTGGCTGACCGCAGTGGCGCAGCAACGCGGCCAGTTCAGTGCTCAGCGCCTCGACCTCGTCCAGATGCCCGAGCAGCCCTCCGTTCTGGCAGTCGTGCAGAACGGTCAACGGGTTGATGGCACAGTTGAGCGCCAGTTTACGCCAGAGCCGACTAAGGATATCGGGCGTCCATTGAGCAGGGATGCCGGCCTCGCCAAGGTCTGTGAACCATGGCGGCGGGGTAGGATTGGCCGGGTCGCCCAGCCAGTTGAAACCGTGGCCGGCAAAGCGTACTCGCCAGTCGTCTTCGCGAAATGCGCCTTCGGTACTGGAGGCGAAAACGCAACGCGCCAGTGGCGCTCGTTCAGCGACCTCATCCTGGCTCCCCAGGCCATTTTGCAGCAATACCAGGTCTGCGCCTGCCACCAGGCGCGGCGCCAGGGCAGCGATGGCGGGGGCGGCGTCGTAGGCCTTGCAGGCCACCAGCAGGCGATGAATGGGGCCACCGGACTCGGCCGTTTCGGCCGGGATCGCGTACAGGCTGGCCCGATCCTGTTCGAGCAGGGTCAGGCCACCGGCCTGCTGGTAGGCCTGCAGGCGCTGTGCATCGCGTAGGATCAGGCGGACTGCTTTGCCTGCGCGGGCCAGCCGGCAGGCCCAGAGGCTACCGAGGCTACCGGCGCCGAGAATATGCCAGGTGCTGCTCATCTGCGTTTCGCAACCCGTTATAATGAGCCGGCATTTTAACCCCCTTACACCGACGCGCTCCATGTTCAGACTGAGCGCGCTTTCATTTTATGGAGACAACCCATGCCTTCGTTCGACGTGGTATCGGAACTGGACAAGCACGAAGTGCAGAACGCCGTCGATAACGCTATCAAGGACCTCGACCGCCGCTATGACCTCAAAGGCAAGGGCAGCTTCGAGTTCAAGGACAAGGAACAGACCGTCGTACTGACCGCCGAGGAAGAGTTCCAACTCGAAGCCATGTTGGAAATCCTGCGCCTGGCGCTGGTCAAGCGCAAGATCGACGTGAAGTGCCTGGAAACCAAAGACCCATATGCCTCGGGCAAGGAAAAGAAACAGGAAGCGAAGTTCCGCGAAGGCATCGACAAGGACCTGGCCAAGAAGATCGTCGCCACCATCAAAGACGGCAAGCTCAAGGTCCAGGCCGCCATCCAGGGCGAGCAGGTGCGCGTCACCGGCAAGAAGCGTGATGACCTGCAGGAAGCCATTGCCCTGCTGCGGACCAAGGAATTCGACATGCCGTTGCAGTTCAACAACTTCCGCGATTGATCGCGGCACCTGAAACCCTGATGGCGCAGCGTTGTCCATCGGGGTTCACGGCGGCTGCGACGTCAGCCGCCCGCTTTACTGTGTACGTGCCGTTTGGCATCAGGAGATGAATATGGATTTGAACGCCGAAGTTGACCATCTGGTACGCCAGACTCAGACCTGGGTGCCCTTGCTCATGGAATATGGCAGCCGCCTGCTGCTGGCACTGCTGACCCTGGCGGTCGGCTGGTGGATCATCAACAAGGTCAGCGCACGCCTGGGCAAATTGGTCGGCTTGCGTAATGCTGACCTCGCCTTGCAAGGCTTCATCAGCACCTTGTCGAACATCGTGCTCAAGATACTGCTGTTCGTCAGCGTGGCGTCGATGATCGGCATCGAAACCACCTCGTTCGTTGCCGCCATCGGTGCCGCTGGCCTGGCGATCGGCCTGGCCTTGCAGGGCAGCCTCGCGAACTTCGCAGGTGGCGTGCTCATCCTGATGTTCCGCCCGTTCCGCATCGGCGACTGGATCGAAGCGCAAGGCGTGGCGGGTACGGTCGACAGCATCCAGATCTTCCACACTGTGCTGCGCACCGGTGACAACAAGACGGTGATCATGCCCAACGGTGCTCTGTCCAACGGCATCATTACCAACACCAACCGCCAGCCCACGCGCAAGGTGGTGTTCGATGTGGGCGTGGACTACGAGGCTGACCTGCAGAAGGCCCGCAACGTGCTGTTGGAGCTGGCGCAGGACCCTCGTGTGCTGGCAGAACCTGCGCCTCAGGCAGTCGTCTCGACCTTGGGTGACAGTTCGATCACCGTTTCCCTGCGCCTGTGGACCAAAACCTCCGACTACTGGGACGTGATGTTCATGCTCAACGAACAGGCCCGTGACCGGTTGAAGGCCGAAGGCATCGATATCCCGTTCCCGCAGCGAGTGATTCGTGTCGTGCAGGAGACTGCCGCACAGTGACGCTAAGCCGGGGGTCGCAGCAGCGGCCCTCGGTGTTTTCATCCCCCTCCTTACACTTGTTCACAGCATGTGTTGGCCTTTTCTGGCATATAGCCTGACCCCTCTTGCCTGTTCCGATACACCATCATGAAACCACTGCTCTACATCACGCCACTGCGGGCCTTGCTGTTCGGGCTGACCCTGGCGCTGTTCGAATTGCTCACCTACCTGGCCAGCGATGCCGTGATGCCGGCAATGCCGATGGTGGTCGAGCACCTCAATGCCAGCCCCGAATACATCCCCCATGCGCTCAACCTGTATCTGCTCGGTGGCGTTGTATTGCAATGGCTGATTGGCCCGCTGGCCGACCGCTACGGCCGCCGCCCGCTGTTGCTGGCTGGCTGCGCATCGTTCGGTGTTGCTTGCCTGGCCACCTACTGGGTGGACGATATCGGCCTGTTCAATCTGCTGCGCCTGCTGCAGGGCATCGGCCTGGGTTTTGTGGTAACCGTCAGCTACCCGGCGCTCAACGAGTCGTTCAGTGAAGCGGATGCGGTGCGCATGATGGCGCTGTTGGCCAATATCGCTTTGCTTTCGCCACTGCTCGGTCCACTGGTCGGCACCCTTATGCTGCAATGGCTGGACTGGCGTTGGCTGTTCGTAGCCTTCGCCATGGGGGCCGTTGTGTGCTGGCTGCTACTGTATCGGCTGATGCCGGAAACCCTGGGTGTAGAGCGCCGCGACGGTTCGCGGCTGGCCTTTACGCCGATTCACCTGCTGCCGTTGCTTGCCGGTTACGGGCAGTTGCTGGGCAACCGCAAATTCGTCGCAGGCAGTGCCGCGCTGGGGCTGGTGGGGCTGCCGCTGATTGGCTGGATCGGCCTGTCACCGGTGTTGCTGATCCATGACGAAGGGCTGAGCACCATGGCCTACGCACTGTGGCAATTGCCGGTTTTCGGCGGGTTGATCCTGGGTAATTTGATCATCAACCGCATAGCGGACCAATACCCGCTGGCAAGCCTTGTACGCGGGGCGCTGGCGCCCTATCTGGCCGGCCTGTGTGTAATGGTGCTGGCGACCTGGTTGTGGCCGACGGTCACCAGCGTGGTTGCCGGCATGTCGCTGTATGCGTTGGGGCTGGGTGTGGCCAACGCTGTTCTGTATCGCATGACGCTGTTCGCCAGCGAACAGAGCAAAGGGTTGGTATCGGCGATGTTGGGCATGATCACCATCGCCTTGCTGGGGCTTGGTGGCGCGTTGCTGGCGATGATTGGGGCGGGAGCGAGCCTGTTGCACTTTGCCCTGGCCGCTGGCCTGGCAGGGGCCCTGGCACTGTGGCCGCTTTGGTTCGTGGTGGGTGGGCGGCCTGGGGAAGGGGCGGTCGCTCAATAGTCTTGGCTGCCTAGGCCGGCTTCTTCGCGGTTGAACCCGCTTCTACAGGCAATGCACAGTGTCTAAAGGCTTGTGCATTGGCGGTAGAAGTGGGCTTTGCGGCGAAGAGGCGTGACCGCTCGCAAAAAGCGATCAAGGCTGCTCGGTGGCCGAGTTATTCACCGCAACCTGCTTTCCCCGGCCCGCCTCCTGCCGCCAGTGCAGAGCGATCAGGATCAGCGTGGGCACCCCTAGTAGGGCGGTGATCAGGAAGAAGTCATGATAACCATACTTTTCCACCATCACCCCCGAATAACCGCCGATCAGGCGTGGCAGCAGCAGCATGATCGAGCTGAGCAGCGCGTATTGGGTGGCCGAGAACTTCAGGTTGGTGAGGCTCGAAAGGTAAGCGACGAACGCTGAGGTGGCCAAGCCGGAGCTGAAGTTGTCCAGCGAAATGGTCACTACCAGCATTTCCAGATTCGGCCCCATGTCGGCCAGCATCAGGAACAGAATGTTGGTAGCAGCCGATGCGGCACCGCCGATGAACAAAATGGGCAGGATGCCGAAGCGCACGATCAGCAAGCCACCCACCCCGGCGCCCACCAGGGTCATGATCAGGCCGAATACCTTGCTGACGCTGGCGATTTCATCCTTGGTGAAGCCCATGTCGATGTAGAACACGTTGGCCATTACCCCCATCACCGTGTCCGACATGCGATAGGTGGCGATCAGCCCCAGCAGCAACAAGGCCTGCCAGCGGTAGCGCGTGATGAAGTCGTGAACCGGCGTCAGCACCGGAGCCAGGCCGCGGCGGCCGAGGCTCGAGAGGCAGGCCCAGGTCAGCAGCACATAGAGGATCAGGCGCAGGAACGCACGGTCTTCCAGCAACAGGTCCAGAGGGGTCGCGTCCCCGGAGATCACACTCGACCACCCGGTGTTGAACATCTGTGTGAAGCTGGCCGGCACCGACACCAGTAGGATGATCAGCACGAATACCGAAGCCATCTGATGCATCAAGCCATAGCGCGCGGCCGATAACTGAGTGCGCAGTGGCACCGGTGGCTCACGCATTACCAGGGTGGTGAACAGCGCCGGCAGCATCATCACCCCGAACAGCACGTAAGTGCCCGCCCAGGCCTTGTGCAGGTAGCTGAAGCCAGTTGAGCCGAACCATTCTGCAAAGAACAATGCACCGGCTGTGGCAAGCAGGGCAGCTACCCGGTAGCCGGCCATGTAGCTGGCGGCCAGGGCAGCTTGGCGCTGATCGTCGGCGATCTCCAGCCGATAGGCGTCCACCGCGATGTCCTGGGTGGCTGAGGCGAAGGCCACCAGCACGGCCAGCGCGATGAGCCAGGACAGGTGCTGTTGCGGGTCGCACAGGCTCATGCCGATCAGGCCGATCACGATCAGCGATTGCGACAGCAACAGCCACGAACGTCGCCGCCCCAAGCCGCCGAGCAATGGCAGGCGCCATTGGTCGAGCAAGGGTGACCATACCCATTTGAAGGCGTAGGCCAGGCCGATCAGGCTGGCGTAGCCAATGGTTTCGCGGGCTACGCCCGCTTCGCGCAGCCACACCGACAGCGTGGAGAACACCAGCATGTAAGGCAGGCCAGCCGCGAAACCGAGCAGCAAAAGTACCAAAGTAGACGGGCTGGCATAGGCAGCGAGCGCAGCGCGCCAGGTTTTACGGGGCATGGGCCAATATCTGCCTCAAAATTGCGAAAACAAAGCGCGCACTCTAACCGCTGTGCTCCATCGGGCGCCAGCCATGGCGCGTCATATCCACACGATTATTGGCTAAATTGACGCCCTCCGCGCGTAGTCTGGCCCGCTGTTCATCCCCCGAGGGCGTTCCCTGCGCCAGGCTCAGGCGCCCGCCTGCGCCAAGCACGCGGTGCCAGGGCAATCGGCTATCGGCTGGCAACTGCCCAAGTGTGCGCCCCACCCAACGCGCCGCACGGCCAAGCCCCGCCAGCTCGGCAAGTTGGCCATAGCTCACGACTTTGCCCTCCGGCACTTGGCCAAGGACGGAATACAACGCCGTTCGTCGGGCTGCTGGGGACGCCAAAGTGACGTCGAATTCGTCAGACATCCCAACGGCTCTGGCCTGGAATGAAACCGGACGAGTGGTTAGGGCAAATGAGAGTTGAACTCAATGGCATTCTCCTGGGTCTGTGCTTGCTCTGGCCGCCAGCATCCGGATAATGCCCGGCTTTTTCGACAAATCGAACCCATATTGCGCTTATGTATTCTAGATCGCTGCTGTGCTTGTTGACCGCTGCCGTGTGCGCTACCCCGGCGATGGCCGATACTGTTTGGATGAAGAACGGTGACCGCCTCTCCGGCAAGATCAAGGTATTCGATGGCGGCAAGCTGCTGTTGCAAACGCCCTATGGTGGCTCCATCGCCCTGGATTGGAAGCAAGTTAAAACGCTTGAAAGCGATCAAGAGTTGTTGGTCAAGCAGGATGCCTATAACGGTGAAAAGGCCAAATCCCTGAAGGCTGCCGAACCAGGCAAGGTCACCCTGGCCAATGGCGAAGCGCCAAAAACGGTAGAGCTTGCCAGTATCGAGCAGATCATGAAGCCCAAGCCTATGGTCGAGGACCTGATCTGGAAGGGTAATGTCGACGTAGCCTTGGACTATAAGCGCGCCGAGAACGACACCGACGACTACGATATCGGTTTCAAGACCACGGCCCGCCATGGCCGCTGGCGGCACAACGCCGAAGGTGAGTACAACCGCGAGACCAAGGACGACGTCACCACCACCGACAACTGGAGCGCCGAGTACGCACTTGACCGCTTCTTGACCGAGAAGTGGTTCTGGCAGGGGCGTCTTGAATACAAGCGCGACCACGTCGAAGACCTTGCGCGCCAGCGTACGGTCGGTACTGGCCCGGGCTATCAGTTCTGGGACGACGAACTGGGCGCTTTCTCCCTGGGTTCGCTGATCAACCGAACCGACTTCGAATACCAGGATGGTGGCAAGGACAACTTCTACTCGGCAGCGGTGAAGTGGGACTACACCCGCTACCTGATCGGCAAGAATGTCCAGCTGTTCACCAATGGCGAGCTGGCCAAGCCGTTGGGCGGTGTGGCCGACTACTCGCTGGATGCCGAAGTAGGGCTGCGCTACAAGGTCACCGAATGGGCGTCGCTCAACCTCAAGGCGGAGCGGGACATCATCACCGGTACCCGCGAGAGCAACCTGGACAAGACTCGTTATACCGCAGGTTTCGGCGTGACCTGGTAAGCCTGGCCGAGCGGCGGCACCATTGGCAGTGGCGGGGATAATGCTTATCGTGTTGCATCAACCCCGCCATCAGGAGCCGCCTTCAGTGAGTACCAACGCCATCCGCCCCGCTCGGGAGCTGTTGCTCAAAGAATACCGCGGCGTGCTGTCGACCCATTCCAAGTCCATGCCGGGCTACCCGTTCGGTTCGGTGGTGCCGTACTGCCTGGATGCTCAGGGCAATCCACTGATACTCATCAGTCGCATCGCCCAGCATACGCACAACCTGCAAAACGATGCCAAGTGCTCGCTGCTGGTGGGTGAGCGTGAGGCTGAGGATGTTCAGGCCGTCGGCAGGCTGACGGTGATGGCCCAAGCGCATAAATTGAACGACGAAGCGGCAATCGAAGCAGCGGCCCAGCGCTATTACCGCTATTTCCCCGATGCTGCCGATTACCACAAGGCTCACGATTTCGACTTCTGGGTATTGCAGCCGGTAC
This sequence comes from Pseudomonas sp. KCJK9000, assembly GCF_046230725.1. Classification (NCBI taxonomy): domain Bacteria; kingdom Pseudomonadati; phylum Pseudomonadota; class Gammaproteobacteria; order Pseudomonadales; family Pseudomonadaceae; genus Pseudomonas; species Pseudomonas sp. KCJK9000. Next base: position 34,173 of record NZ_JBJJLN010000002.1, read on the forward strand.
GTCACCGCTACATCGGTGGCTTCGGCGCCATCCACTGGCTCGATCAGGTCACCCTTGCCAACCCCTTTGCGGGCAAAGCCGAGGCCAGCATGGTCGAGCACATGAACAGCGACCATGCCAATGCCATTGCCCATTATGTAGAGCTCAGTGGCCTGCCACGCGGTGTACCAGCGCAATTGGTGGGCGTCGACAGCGAAGGGATGCACCTGCGCATCGGCCAGGCGGTCTACTGGCTCGCCTTCCCAACAATCTGCAACACGCCGACACAAGTGCGTGAAGCCTTGGTTTTGCTGGCGCGCGCTGACCAATGGCCGGCTGCGACTGAGGTCGAGGCTTGAAATTGCGAGCTGACGCATCCATCTGGAGGTCTTAGGGGAAGGGTTTCTTCCAACGAGGAATGCTTTGATGCGTGCTTTTCTATTGCTGTTTCTGTTGTTCCCGGTGCTTGAGCTGTTTGTCTTCGTCAAAGTCAGCGCCGCGATCGGCTTCTTTCCGGCGCTGCTATTGATCATCGCCGGCTCCGCCCTGGGTGTGCTGGTGATGCGAGTGGCTGGCTTGGCCACCGCCCTGCGTGCCCGGGAAAGCCTGCAGCGCGGCGAATTGCCCGCTGAGGACATGTTCCAGGGCTTGATGCTGGCTGTCGGTGGTGGGCTGTTGTTGCTGCCAGGTTTCATCAGTGACGTACTGGGCCTGCTGTGCCTGCTGCCGTTCACTCGCCATTTGGCAGCCCGCAAGCTGCGCGAGCGGGCCCAGGCCCAAGCCATGCGCCAGCGGGCGTTTCAGGACGACCCGTTTCAGGCGCAGCCGCGCGACGGCGGACATCGCCCGAACGTGATCGAAGGCGAATACGAGCGCCGCGACAAGTAACCAGACCCGTCACCTGCGGGGCCGCATCAGCGGCCCCGTTGTTTTATAGCCTGCTGAAAAAATTTGCATACCGAGCCTTGTAATTGAATATGGCGGCCTTATGTATGTGGTCACCGCAAGGTTACTGGTGAAAACACCAGACATGACACAGGTGGTTCGCCGTTGGCGGGCCCCTACCGGCAACGCCGGACTGCATCAACCCGCCGGTGTCGATACCGGCCGATGAAAACCACAATTTGGGAGAGATCGACAATGAAGCTTCGTCCTCTGCATGACCGCGTAGTCATCCGTCGCAGCGAAGAAGAATCGAAAACCGCTGGCGGTATCGTCCTGCCGGGTTCGGCCGCTGAAAAACCAAACCGCGGCGAAGTCGTTGCTGTTGGCACCGGTCGCGTTCTGGAAAACGGCGAAGTACGTGCACTGGCCGTCAAGGTCGGTGACAAAGTGGTATTCGGCCCTTACTCGGGCAGCAACACCGTGAAAGTCGATGGCGAAGACCTGCTGGTCATGGCTGAGAACGAAATCCTCGCCGTTATCGAAGGCTGATTTCCCCCGACTTCCCGTTACTCCAAAGATTTTCAAGGATTAAACGATCATGGCTGCTAAAGACGTAAAATTCGGCGATTCCGCTCGTAAGAAAATGCTGGTTGGTGTCAACGTTCTGGCTGACGCGGTAAAAGCGACCCTCGGCCCGAAAGGTCGTAACGTAGTGCTGGCCAAGAGCTTCGGCGCTCCGACCATCACCAAGGACGGCGTTTCCGTCGCCAAAGAAATCGAGCTCAAAGACGCCTTCGAAAACATGGGCGCTCAGCTGGTCAAGGAAGTTGCTTCCAAAGCCAACGATGCAGCCGGTGATGGCACCACCACCGCTACCGTTCTGGCTCAAGCCATCGTCAACGAAGGCCTGAAAGCCGTTGCTGCCGGCATGAACCCGATGGACCTGAAGCGCGGCATCGACAAGGCCACTGCTGCCGTTGTCGCCGAGCTGAAAAACCTGTCCAAGCCATGCGCCGACTCCAAGGCCATCGCTCAGGTAGGCACCATCTCCGCCAACTCCGACAACTCCATCGGTGAAATCATCGCCGAAGCCATGGAAAAAGTCGGCAAAGAAGGCGTGATCACCGTTGAAGAAGGCTCGGGCCTGGAAAACGAACTGTCCGTCGTAGAAGGCATGCAGTTCGACCGTGGCTACCTGTCGCCATACTTCGTCAACAAGCCAGACACCATGGTTGCCGAGCTGGAAAGCCCGCTGCTGCTGCTGGTTGACAAGAAGATCTCCAACATCCGTGAACTGCTGCCTGTTCTGGAAGCTGTTGCCAAAGCCGGCCGCCCACTGCTGATCGTTGCAGAAGACGTCGAAGGCGAAGCCCTGGCTACTCTGGTGGTCAACAACATGCGCGGCATCGTCAAGGTTGCTGCCGTCAAGGCGCCTGGCTTCGGCGACCGCCGCAAGGCCATGCTGCAGGACATCGCCGTCCTGACCGGTGGCCAGGTAATCTCCGAAGAAATCGGCCTGACCCTGGAAACCACCACCCTGGAGCACCTGGGTAACGCCAAGCGCGTCATCCTGTCCAAGGAAAACACCACCATCATCGACGGTGCTGGTGTTGACGCCGACATCGAAGCACGCGTCAAGCAGATCCGCGCCCAGATCGAAGAGACTTCTTCGGACTACGACCGTGAGAAGCTGCAAGAGCGTCTGGCCAAACTGGCTGGCGGTGTTGCCGTGATCAAAGTCGGTGCAGGCACCGAAGTTGAGATGAAAGAGAAGAAAGCCCGCGTTGAAGACGCCCTGCACGCTACTCGTGCAGCCGTCGAAGAAGGCGTGGTGCCTGGCGGTGGTGTAGCCCTGGTTCGCGCCCTGGCTGCCATTGTCGACCTCAAAGGCGACAACGAAGACCAGAACGTCGGTATCTCCCTGCTGCGTCGTGCTGTTGAAGCTCCGCTGCGCCAGATCACTGCCAACGCCGGCGACGAGCCAAGCGTGGTGGCCGACAAGGTCAAGCAAGGTTCGGGCAACTACGGCTACAACGCCGCTACCGGCGAATATGGCGACATGATCGAGATGGGTATCCTCGACCCAGCCAAGGTCACCCGTTCGGCTCTGCAAGCTGCAGCTTCGATTGGCGGTCTGATGATCACCACCGAAGCCATGGTTGCCGACCTGCCGGAAGACAAGCCAGCTGCTGGCATGCCTGACATGGGCGGTATGGGTGGCATGGGCGGCATGATGTAAGCCAGCCTTACCCCCTGCACCATGAAAGCCCCGGTTCGAGAGAACCGGGGCTTTTTTGCGTGCGTTGGGAATATGCCGCCAAGCGGCTTGTGGGTCAGGCCAGGCGCTGTTCGCTGGCAGGTACTCGAGCCGGGTTCCGGCGGTACAGCACCAGATAATACGAACCCAAGCCGATCAACCAGCAGAAAACCGCCGTCCACACGTTGTGCGACAGGAAATGCGCGCCCTGCAGCATCCTGCCCAAGCCAAGCGTGGAGCCTGCCACCAGGGCCAGGCAGAAAGCGGCGCGCGCCAGTTTTGGCTTGCGATCACGCAGCATGAAAAACAGGCCAAACAGGCAAAAACCGGTGGCCGCATGCCCACCCGGCCAGCACAGCCCCGGCTTGTCGGTGGCCGGGCGGTGTTCCAGCAGCTTGCTGTACGTTTCGGTGCCACCGAACTGAGTCAGGCTCCAAGGGCATTGCACCTGAGTCACCTTCTTCAGCGGGGTAACGAAGGCGGTCGACAGCCCAAGCGCCAATACCAGGCAACCCAGCTCGCGGCGCCAGCCGAACAGGCGTTTGAAGAAGAAGCTGCAGCCGAACGCGGCCAGCGAAATCAGCCCAAGCAGTATGACGCCCTGCTTGACCCGGTCATGCATGACGGTTTCCAGCAGGTAACTGTGACGGCCTATGAACTGCCCGGCGGCGGGGTCGAAGAACAGGTTGGCGATATCCATGTCGATCGAAGTCAGCTCCAGCAGGAGCAAAGCCACGGCGACCGCTACTGGTACGCCAAGGTACAGCCAGAGATTGATCGGGCGCGAACGCGTGCGTTGTTGCATGACGACTCCAGGGATAAAAAGACCGGGCATTGTCAGGCGGGCGCTATGCTCTGTCCGTGAAGGATCAGTGAAAAAACTGTCAAGTTCGCTGAATTTGACCAAGGGCTGGTACAGTCCCGACGATGGCCTTAAGCTGCGCCTGCCGCGCACCCGAGCGAAGCGCCGCACAGGAGAACCCGATGCGTATTCTTTTGGTTGAAGACAACCGCGATATTCTGGCCAACCTTGCCGATTACCTGGGCATGAAGGGCTACACCGTCGACTGCGCCCAGGACGGCCTGTCGGGCCTGCACCTGGCTGCAACCGAGCATTACGACCTGATCGTGCTGGACATCATGCTACCGGGGATCGATGGTTATACCCTGTGCAAGCGCCTGCGTGAGGACGCCCGCCGTGACACCCCGGTGATCATGCTGACCGCCCGAGACCAGCTGGACGATCGCCTGCAGGGTTTCCGCTCCGGTGCCGATGATTACCTGCTCAAGCCTTTTGCACTCTCCGAGCTGGCTGCACGCATCGAAGCGGTGCTGCGTCGAGCCCAGGGCGGTGGGCGGCGGACCCTGCAGGTTGCCGACTTGAGCTATGACCTCGACACCCTGGAAGTCACCCGCCAAAGTCGCCTGCTCAAGCTCAACCCGGTCGGCTTGAAGCTGTTGGCAGTGCTGATGCAGAAAAGCCCGCACGTGCTGCGCCGCGAGGTGCTCGAAGAAGCGCTTTGGGGTGATGATTGCCCAGACAGCGACAGCCTGCGTAGCCATGTGCATCAGTTGCGCCAGGTGATCGACAAACCGTTCGACAAACCGCTGTTGCATACCGTCCATGGCGTCGGCTATCGCCTCGCCGAGGGCCGTGATGGAGTTTAAGCAAAGCCTTGCCCAACGCATCATCATCGCCTTTGCGCTGATGAGCGCACTGGTGGCAGGCGCCTTCGCCTTCGGGATCGTCGCCACCGTGCACCTGGTCGAGGAACGCCTCATTTCTTCGGTGCTCGGCGGTGACCTGCAGCGTTTGCTGCGTATGGACAGCATCAGCGATTGGAGCCACCGGCCAAGGCCCGACCAGTTGTTTTACTTCAGTGGCGGGCGCGATGATTTCGAGTTGCCCAAAGACCTGCGCCACCTCGACGCAGGGTTTCATGAGGTGTTTCGCGACCAGCTTTCCTATCATGCAATGGTCGAGATCGTCGATGGTCGGCGCTATGTGCTGCTGCAGGATCAAAGTGATTTCGAAGAGCGCGAGCGTGTACTGTTCGCTGTGGTGGTGGTGGGCTTCGTACTGAGCCTGGTACTGGCGGTGGTGCTCGGCTGGCTGCTTGCGCGCCGGGTGATGGCACCCGTCATCCGCTTGGCGCGGCAAGTTCGTCATCGCGATCAGTTGCTGGGCTTGGCCCCGCCCTTGGCACCGGACTACGCCGCCGATGAAGTCGGCCAGTTGGCGGTTGCTTTCGACGATACCCTGGGCCGGCTGCGGGATGCGTTGACTCGTGAGCGCTTGTTCACCAGTGATGTCAGCCATGAACTGCGCACGCCGTTGATGGTGCTGGCCACCTCGTGCGAACTGTTGATGGAAAACCCCAATCTGGACACGCGCTCGCGCAATCAGGTGGACCGCATTGCCCGTGCCACCGAAGAGATGCGCGAGCTGGTCAAGACCTTCCTGATGCTCGCGCGTGCCCAGCGTGATCAGGGGGCCGTGGCGTCTCAGGCCACGCTGTGTGAAGTCGCCGAAGACTTGATCGGGGTGTGGCGCGACACCATCGAGCAAAAAGGGCTGACGCTGCACTTCGACGGCCAGGCCAGCGCAGGGCCATTGCTGTACAACGCCACCTTCCTGCATTCAGTGATGGGCAACTTGCTGCGCAATGCTGCCCATTACACCGACAGTGGTTACATCCGTCTGACCCTCCAGGCCAATGGTTTCAGTGTCGAAGACAGTGGTGTAGGTATCCCGGAGGAGCAGCGCGAGGCGATGTTCAAGCCCTTCGTGCGTGGCGAGGAGCGGCGCGGTGAAGGCCTTGGCCTTGGCCTGTCGCTGGTGCAGCGGATCTGCGATGACCAAGGCTGGCGAGTGACATTGACCTCCACTGCACCGCACGGCTGCCGCTTCCAGGTTGATCTGAGCCAGAGCGCGGAAAAGACCGATCCATCGCAGTAATAGGCTGAAACATCCTTAGCGGAGCATGACGCTATTTTCACATCGGTATGACCTGTTTCCAACGCCTTGCTGCCTAACGTGGGCGCATTGGAAACAGGAGCTATTCGATGCGCAGTCCGATCAAACTTGAATTTTCCGAGAAGTACGACCAGCAGCACGCCAGGGCATACTTTCTCAAGCACAAGGATGGATTAGCCCGGCGCTTCTCCCACCTGCGTGACGAGCAGTTGGCCCGCCGCGCTCTGGCGTTGGCCGCAGACCCGGGGCTGGTCCTCGATCTGCCGTGTGGCGCGGGCCGTTTCTGGCCATTGCTGGCAGAAAAGCCCAACCGGGTGATCATCGGTGCCGACAATTCCCAGGCGATGATTCAGACAGCCTGTGCCGCACAGCCGCCAGAGGTGGTTGCGCGGGTACGGCCTTTGCAGACCTCTGCATTCGCGATCGACTTGCCGGACAATTCCGTGGACAGCATCTTCTGCATGCGGCTGTTCCACCACATCGGCGAGGCGGCTCACCGCAAAACCATTCTTCGTGAGTTTCAAAGGGTTAGCCGTGACAGTGTAATCCTGTCATTGTGGGTGGACGGCAACTTCAAGGCCTGGCGGCGCAGCAAGCTTGAGCAAAAGCGCCTGGCCAGGGCCGAGCAGGGCAGTTATCAGAACCGGTTCGTGTTACCGGCAGAAACGGTTGAAGCAGAATTCAAGGCCGCCGGCTTCAGAATCCAGGAGCACCTCGACTTCCTGCCGTTCTATGCCATGTGGCGGGTCTATGTATTACGTAAGGGGTAGTGTTTGATGGCTGTAACCCAAAACGGGGATTCACGGTTCGATTATTACTGGCGCCAGCAGGGTGAATGGGTAGAGGAACCCAACCAGCGGCGTGGTGGTGAAAGTGGTGTGCAAAGGCTCGATGATGGCAATGGCAAGGTGCTGTACGCCAAACGTCAAGTTGGCCATATCTATCGCAGCCTGCTGCACCCATTCGGTAGGCCTACCGTGTTGCGCGAGCTTGATGCCCTGAACAGTTTCGAGCAATTGGGTGTGCGTGTGCCGCGCATCGTGTTCTGCGGCGCCGAGCGTGATGCTCAGCACCAATGGCGGGCGCTGCTGGTCAGCGAGGCCCTGGACGGCTTCGTCGAACTGGATACCTGGCATGCCCAAGGAGCCCGTGAACGCTACCCGCAGGTGGTTCATGAGCGCATGCTCAAGGACCTGGCCGAAAACTTGGCTCGCATGCACCTGGGGCACTGGCAGCATGGCTGCCTGTACGGCAAGCACGTTTTCGTCAAGGTGATCGGCGAGGGTGAGCAGGCTCGCGTCGAAGTCGCACTGCTGGATCTGGAGAAATGCAGACGACGCATCAGCTGTCAGCGGGCAGCAGGCAATGACCTGCGCCAACTGCGCCGCCACTCGTCGCTCAACCACACGGAATGGCAAAGGCTGCTCTACTTTTATCAGATGGCGTTTGGCAGCGCTGTCAAAGGGTTAGGGTAATGAAACTAGAAATCGCTCGAGCTTTGTTCCTGGCAGGTGGGCTGGCGGTGACCACGATGGCGGTAGCTGCCTGGGAGCAGCCGCGGCCAGTGGTTTTCAGCAAGGCTGACCAGTGCGCGGTGCCGCGTACGGTCAAGGCACAGCAAAGCCAGGCCCAACCGGACCATGACCTGCTGTTGTTTCTTTTCGGCATGCGCCAGGGGCTGCGGCCTTTCGGCTGATAGCGCTCGAGCAGACAAAGGCCTCGCACTCGCGAGGCCTTTTTTATTGTGGCTAATCACCTTGCAAAGCTTGTAGCGGGCAGTCGTGGAACAGGTCAGGCAACAACAGGCTCGGTGGCTTGGGATTTGTGTGCCAGCAAGGTGTAGATGCAGGGCAGCACGAAGAGGGTGAACAGGGTGCCGATGGACATCCCGGTGGCGATCACCGTGCCGATATCGAAGCGGCTTACTGCACCAGCGCCACTGGCCAGGATCAGCGGGACCATGCCGAAGACCATCGCTGCGGTGGTCATCAGCACCGGCCGCAGGCGAATGGCAGCCGCTTGTTCGATGGCCTCGCGTACATCCAGTGCTTTTTCATCGCGCAATTGGTTGGCGAATTCGACGATCAGGATGCCATGCTTGCTGATCAGGCCGATGAGCGTCACCAGCCCCACCTGGGTATAGATGTTCATGCTGGAGATGCCCAGGAACAAGGGTAGCAGCGCGCCACAGATCGATAACGGTACGGTCACCAGAATCACCAAGGGGGCGCGGAAGCTCTCGAATTGTGCCGCCAGCACCAAAAAGATGATCGCAAGTGCCAGGCCAAAGGTTACCCACAGCGCACTGCCTTCCTGCACGTACTGCCGCGCGGTCCCTGCATAGTCGAACGAAAACCCCTCCGGCGCTTCTTCCTGGGCGATCTGCTGCACTGTCTGCAACGCATCGCCAATACTGACGATCGGCACACCCTGGATGATCGCCGAGTTCAGTTGCTGAAACTGATTGAGCTGGCGTGGGCGGGCTCGGTCAGTGACCGTGATCAGCGTGGACAAGGGCAGCAACTGCCCTTGCTGGTTCTTCACGTAGTAATTGTCGAGCCAGCCTGGGTTGTCACGGTAAGGCCGCTCCACTTGGGCAATCACCTTGTAGCTGCGGCCCTCCAGGGTGAAGCGGTTGATTTCCGCCTCGCCCAGCAGGGTGCCCAGCGTGTTGCCCAGGGTATCCATGGACACGCCCATCTGCGCCGCCTTGGCCCGGTCGATGTCGACCAGCACCTCGGGTTTGTCGAACGCCAGATCAATGTCCAGGAAGGCGAATTTGCCCGAGGCCTGTGCACGTTGCTTGACGCGCTGGGCGACTTCCAACAGGGCTGTGTAGTCCCCGGCGGTGTTGATCACGAACTGGAACGGCAGGCCCTCACCGGTGCCCGGTAGCGACGGCAGGTTGAAACCGAATATCTGCAACCCAGCGATCTCTGAGAGCTTGGCCTGTACCTGCGGCAACAACTCCATCTGCGTGCGCTCGCGTTCGTTCCAGGGTTTGAGCAGAAAGCCACCTATACCGCTCTGCACCCCGTTGAAGCCGTTGATCTGGAACGACGAATAGTACTCTGGAAAGCCTTTGAACAATGGCGTGAACTGGTCTGTATAGGCGTTGAGGTAGTCGAGGTTGGCTGGCTGCGGGGAGCTGCTGATCATGAAGATCACACCTTGGTCTTCATTGGGCGCCAGCTCGTTCTGAGTGAATTTGAGCAGCACCGGAATCAGGCACAGGATGATTACAGCGAACACCAGCACCACCGGGCGGCTGTCCAGCGTCGCATGCAGCACACGCTGGTAACGGCGCTTGAGGCCATCGAACAGCAGGTCCAGCCGATGTGCCAGCCCGCTGGGATTGTGCTCTTTGCGCAGCAGCAGGGCGCACATCATCGGTGACAAAGTCAGGGCGACAATGCCAGAGATAATCACCGCGCCCGCCAGGGTCAGGGCGAACTCCTTGAACAGCGCACCTGTGAGCCCGGTCAAAAAGCCGATGGGGGCATAGACCGCCGCCAGGGTGATGGTCATCGATACCACCGGCATGGCAATTTCCCGTGCGCCTTGCAAGGCGGCATCGAAGGGCGACTCGCCTTGCTCCATATGCCGGTGGATGTTCTCCACCACCACGATGGCATCGTCGACGACCAGGCCGATGGCCAACACCATCGCCAGCAGCGTCAACAGGTTCAGTGAGTAGCCCATCATCTGCATGAAGAACAGTACGCCTATCATCGACAGCGGAATGGTCACCACCGGGATCAGGACCGAGCGCAGAGCGCCAAGAAACAGAAACACCACGACGATGACGATCAGCACTGCTTCGCCGAGGGTCTTGATGACTTCGTCGATGGAGGCCTGAATGAACAGCGTAGCGTCATAGGCGATCGATGCCCTCAGTGCGGTCGGCAGCTGGCTTTCGAGCTCGGGCATGATGCGCCGCACTTGCTTGATGACTTCCAGCGGGTTGGCCGCAGGGGTGGCCTTGATGCCGATATACACCGATGGCGTGCCATCAAACGAGCTGACCGTATCGTAGTTTTCCGCGCCCATCTCTACGCGCGCCACATCGCCCAGCAGCACCCGACTGTCACCAGACACCTTCAGTGGCAGCGCGGCAAAGGCTTCGGCCGATTTCAGCTCGGTATTGGCGTTGATACTGGTGACAACGTATTGGCCTTTCACCTCACCTGCCGCAGAGAGAAAGTTGTAGCGGCGCACGGCATCGGTCACGTCGCTGGCCGAAAGGCCGAACCCTGCAAGCTTCACCGGGTCCAGCCAGATGCGCATGGCGAACACCTGGTTGCCGAGGATTTCTGCCTCGGCCATGCCCGGCAGAGTGGCGAGCTTAGGCTGAATGACCCGCGACAGGTAGTCGGTGATCTGCGGGTTGCTCATTTGCTTGCTGTAGAAGCTGATGTACATCAGCGCCGATGCATCGGCCGCTTCCTTGCTCAGCACCGGGTCTTCAGCGTTCTGCGGCAGTTGGTTGCGCACCTCGTTGGCCTTGGCCAGCAGTTCGGTGAACAGGCGATCGCTGTCGGCGCCAATGCGCGCGTAGATGGATATGACCGAGAAGTTCTGCCGGCTGACGGACGTCATGTAGTCGATGCCTTCGGCACTCGCCAGGCTCTGTTGCAGCGGCTGGGTAATGTAGCCCTGAATGGTCTCGGCGTTGGCCCCGGGGTAGGCAGTGGTTACCGTGATCAGCGCGTTCTCCAGTTTCGGGTACTGGCGAATCTGCAATTTGTTCCAGGCCTGCAAGCCCAGCAGCAGGATCAGCAGGCTGACCACGCTGGCCAGTACCGGGCGGCGGATGAATGGGTCGGTGAACGCCATACCTGCCTCCTGCTCAGTCGTGGTTAGGGGCGCGCTGCTCGGGCGTGAGCGCGTTGTCTTGGGCAATACGGATGGCCGCCCCAGGGGTGAGTTTGAGTTGCCCGGCAGTCACGACCCGCTCCCCAGCCTCCAGGCCCTTGCTGACCACCACCAGGCCATCGCGGCGTTCGCCGGTCTGCACCGTACGCTGCTCGGCGCTTAGCTGTGGTTGGCCCTTGTCGTCGTTTTGCACGATGCCGTCTTTGTCCTTTTTTGGTGTGACGACGTACACCGAGTTGCCGTATAGGGTGTAGGTGATGGCGGTTTCTGGCACCACCACCTGGGGCTGCGGGTCGGGCAGCAGCACCTGCAGGTTGGCGAACATGCCCGGCAGCAATGTGTTGTCTGGGTTGGCCAGGGTCGCGCGCACCAGCAAGTTACGCGTGTTTTCGTCGACCTTGGGGTTGATCGCGCTCAGGTGTGCTGGGAATGTCTGGCCCGGATACGCCGCAACCTGTACCAGGGCCTGCTGGCCGAGGCTCAAATGGGGCAGGGCCTGCTCGGGTACGTTGAAGTCGACGTACAGGCTGGAAAGATCCTGCAGTGTGGCAATCACCGTACCGGCAGCCAGGTATTGGCCGATGTCCACCTGGCGGATGCCGATGGTGCCACTGAATGGCGCATTGATGCTCTTCTTGGTTTTCTGCGCTTTGAGCTGCTCCACCACTGCCTGATTGCGTCGATATTGAGAGGACAAGCGATCGAACTCGCCGCGGGAGATGGCGGCATCCCCCACCAATTGGCTACCGCGACCGAAATCGACCTTGGCCAGGCCCAGGTCGGCCTGGGCGGTGCCGAGCAGGGCGGTTTCCTGGTCATCGTTCAATTGCAGCAGCGGCTGCCCGGCTTTGACCCTCTGCCCGGAGTCGAAGTACAGCGCCTTGACGATGCCTTCCACCTCCAGGCTCAGCTCTACACCCTGGAGCGCTTTGAGGCTGCCCACTGCTGGCAGGCGTTCCTGCCATTGGCGCTTTTCGGCCACGGCCGCCGCAACGGTGATGGGCGGGCGAGGCGCAGAGAACGTCTGGATCTGCTGATAGATCGAGAAGCCTTTGTAGCCCCCAAGGGCCAGCACGATCAGCACCACGACGGCCAACATGATGAGCATGCGGCGACGTACCATAGGTCCGGTTCCTTGGATGCGGGTTTGTTTTGGTTATGGCACGACAACGGGCGGTCCTGCCCACGTGCGGATCATGGAAGTATTGCAGAAGGGGAGGGGATTGCCTGTATTGATCCCAACGCGGCTATAACCGCACCTACGGGGCTGCCCGCTCAACGGGTTTGTGCGGCCCCCATAGGTGCGGCCTTGGCCGCGAACAGCCAGGGCAGCCAGGCACGAATCAGACCAGGTGCAGATGGTTGTCCCAGAACCCGGACGGCAGTTCCATCGGTTGCCCTATCAGCTCGGCCTTGCGGCAATCGTAGAAGCGGCAGCGGCCCTGCCCGGAAGTGACGACGAATCCATTGTCGACCGCACCGACCCCGGCGCAATCAGGCATGGGTGCGTCGAGCTTGACCGCACCACTGTCCAAGTCCCAGACGAACAGGCGATTTGCCCGCGGCGCAGTCAGTGCCACCAGACGCAGTTCGTTGTGAATGGCAACGCTGGCGGTGTACTGGGCCATCGATTGCAGTTGCCGCTCCGGCACAGGGAACGCCTTGAACGGCTCGCCGGGGCGCTTGATCGCCAGCAGTTCTGCGGTCTCGTCGGCAGCCCCCATGAATTGCTGGCAGGCGGCGATGGTGCCATCGTCGCCCACCGCCAAGTGGCGAATGCTGTTCATCTGCTGCGCCAGGGTTTCCTTGCTCAGCAGGGTGCCGTCGCGCTGCATCAGTACCAGGCTTGGCTGCATCGCATCGAGGTTCATCTCGACCCGGCTTTCGGCCTCTGTGCGGATGCCGCCATTGGCCACGACCAGCGTTTCGCCATCAGGCAGCCATGCCACTTCATGGGGGCCGATGCCGTGGGTCGGGATTTCGCCGGTGTGCACCAGGCGCTCACCCTCGAAGCGATACACGCCCAGCACGCCACGGCCTGGGTCGGTGGTGTCGTTCTCGGTGGCGTACAGCCACTCACCACCTTTGTGGATCACCGCATGGCCGTAGAAATGCCGGTTTGCTTGCGAAGTGATGGTTTGCAGCAAGCGCCCGTCCCGTAAATCCACCAGATAACTTTCGGTGCCCGGGCGACGGGCTACGAACAGGGCGATCGGCAGTTGCGGGTGATTGATGATGGCATGGCAACGTTGGGCAACCTGGGTGCAGAACACCTGGGTACCGTCCAGGCGGAAGCCGACCGCATAGTGCTTGCCGTCACCATCGTCACGCGCCGACAGCAGCAGAGGTTCGCTGCCTTTGTTGCGCAACAGGGTCCAGCCGCCCAGGGTCAGGGCGCTGAGCAACACGCTACCGAGTTTGAGGGCCTGGCGTCGCAGCATGGTCAGTCACCGTCGTTGGCATTGAAGCCCAGCTGAATGTTCAGCGCTTTAGCCAGCTCGCCTTCGTGCAGGCGGTGAACAGCGTTCAGGGCATCGTAGATCTGGTTGAGCGTTTGCTGGCCGGCGTCGTCGGCCAGCAGTTCGCCGAGGGTCTTGTGGTTGTCGGCCAGCAGTTTGAGGGCAGTAGCGTAGGCGTCGTCGATCTTCTGCGCCAGCGCTTTCTGATCGCCGGGCAGCAGGCCGCGCAGGCCCTGATTATCGACCCCGACCCACACTGCCTGGGCCGCTTTGAGGGTTTCCTCAAGGCTGGTGAGCGAGGAGTGGCTACGCCAGGCTTCGGCTTGCAGGGGCTGGGCGATGCCCTTGCTCTGACGGCCCATTGGCGCACCCAGTTTCTTCTTCAAGGTGTCCAGGGCTGTGACCTGGGAGCGCAGCAGGTCGGCGATCGCCTCGTGGGAGTCGGCATAGCGCTGGTTGGGGAACTTGGTCATCTGCGAAAGCATGCCGTCGGTGCTGTTCCAACCTTTGAGGATTTCCTCGGCCAGGTTCTTCTGATGCTCGCCGATGGCAACCAGCAGTGGGCAGTACCGGGCCTTCTGTTCGGCCGTGGCGATGTCTGGCTTGCTGTCGAACAGGATGTATTCGTAAGCCGACAGGCCGCGCACGACCACGCTGGCTTTGCCCAAGGCATCGGCATCGACCGGCTTGTCGCCATTGACCAGCTGTTCGACCTGACGCCCCACCAGGTTTTTCTTGTCAGGCCAGAACTGTACTTGCCAGGCGCGGTTGCCCTCGGCCAGCGGCCCGACCAGCAGAGGCTGCAGCTGTGCCCAGGCTTTCTGCGCGTTGAGGAAGTCGGCGCGGGCCGTGTCCAGGCTTTCCTTGCCCTCACAGTAAGCCAGTGCACTGGCAGCCAATTGGCGGTCGGCTTCGACCCAGCGGCTGTAGGTCGGCAGGATCACCTGCTTGGCAATCGCAGCGGAGGTCACTGCCTGTGGGTCTTGCGGCGAGCAAGCACCCAAGGCGAGTGCGGCGAGGCTGGTGAACAACAGTTTGGGTCGGAACATGCCCGGCTCCTTACGCGTATTAAAGTGAGTTCAGAAAGGCCAGCAACGCGGCGCGTTGCTCGGCATTGAAGGTCAGCACATGGTCACGCGCCCGCTGGGCTTCCCCGCCATGCCAGAGCACGGCTTCGAGCAGATTGCGGGCGCGCCCGTCGTGCAGAAACTGGGTGTGGCCACTGACTGTTTCGGTCAGGCCGATCCCCCATAAGGGCGGGGTACGCCAGTCCTGGCCGTTGGCGCTGAATTCGGTACGTTCGTCAGACAGGCCTGGGCCCATGTCGTGCAGCAGCAGGTCGCTATAGGGGCGGATCACCTGGCTTGCCAGTTCCGCTTGCGCGGTATTGGCGGCGGTGGTGAACTGCGGCACGTGGCAGGCCTGGCAACCGGCCTGGAAGAATAAGTTCTTGCCCGCCAGTACGTGTGGCGCGTCAACGTCGCGACGGGCTGGGACGCCCAGATTACGGGTATAGAAGGTGACCAGGCGCAGGATATTGTCGCTGACTTCCTTCTCATCGCCCTCACCATTGCCATTGGGTGCGGCCAGGCAGTCGACCTGGGCCGCTGTACAGTCGTCCTTTGGTTGTAATGTGCTGGTCAGGCCCATGTCGCCCACGAAGGCGTGCGCGTTCTGCTGATTGACATTCGGCTGCCCCGCCTTCCAGCCGAAACGGCCCACCACAGTCTTGCCTTGGGCGTCGTCCCACACCCGGTTGGCGCGGCCGCGGATACCGTCATGGTTGCGATCATCCGGGTCCTCATTGGCCAGAATCGCCGCTTCCGGGATGGCTTCGAGCAGGCCCAGGCCGATCATCGGCGGCGCGACGCGTGCCGAGAAGCGTGTATCCGGGTGCATCGGGCCGTAGCCGAGCTGAGTGATATCCAGGCTCGGGCGGCGCAACTGCACCGTATGGCCGTCCTTGAAGGTCACGGTCTGGGTGCTGTAGCTCACTCTGACCTTGCCTTCTGGGGCCACACCTGGGATGGCCATGTCCTGCAGCTGTGTGCCGTAGACCGGTTCAGGAACCACGCCCAGGCGCTCGATCACTTTGGCCAGATAAGGCTGGTCGGGGATCGACAGGCGCACCAGCATGCCTACGGCATTGCTGTCGCCGGGCTCTGGCGGGTGGCCACGGCCATCGCGCACGTGGCAGTTCTGGCACGCCGTGGTGTTGAACAGTGGGCCCAGGCCGTCACGCGCGGTGGTGGTGGACGGCGCGATCACCCATGGGTTGCGGAAGAAGCTGTTGCCCACTGCGAAATCCAGCCGCCGCTCGGCCGAGAGATTGGCCGATGGTAGAGAGAACGCGTTGCGGTCATTGCGCAATACCGTTGCCTGGCCGCCAGACAGCGCTTCGCCGGGCTCGGCCTGGGTAAAACGCGCAGCGTCATCACAGGCGGCAAGGGCGAGGGTCAACAGCAAAAGGGCGAATCGGGACAGCGGCGAGGACATGCACAATCCTGGACGTGGACGAAAAACCGGCGTGCAAGCTTAGCAGGACGGCGATGTTTGAATAAGAGCAATTTGCAATTAGGCTGATGAAAAGAGTGTGAAACACCGATGTTTCATCAAGCGCTGTGGGCCCTCTCGCGGGTGAACTTGCTTCCTTGAGTCCACACACTGCGCATGCTCCGAGGTGATCGGCAGCGCTGGGCTTGAGCTGCCATAAGGCGGGCACATAAAAAAGGCGGCCCGAAGGCCGCCTCTGTTAGCAACGCCAGAGCTGATCAGAAGTCGTGATCGGCGGTGTCCGGGTTCAGGTTGGCAATGCCCAGTTTGCTGGCAGCTTGCTCGATAGAGCCGGTTTGCTTGACCAGCGAAGCGATGGCATCGCGCACGATCTGATTGCCGGCAGCGTTGTCGGCGGCGATCAGCTGGTCGTAGTGCTCGCCTTTGAGGGCGTGGTCGACCATCACCTGGATTTTCGCTTCGGTGGCCTGAAGGTCAGCCTTGAGGGTCGCGTCGGTCGCAGGGTCCACTTTTGCAACCAGCGAAGACAGGCTCGGGCCGGTCATCTTGGTGCCGTCGACCCGGGTGTACTCGCCCAGGTAGACGTTGCGGATACCCTTGGCATCGTAGAAGTGTGAGTAGTGGGTGTTGTCGCTGAAGCAGTCCTGCTCGTCTTCAGGCGAGTTGGCTTCCAACGAAACCTTCATGCGCTCGCCGGCCAGTTCGCCCAGCGACAGGCTGCCCATGCCGAACAGCATCTTGCGCAAGCCATCGGTCACAGGCTCTGCTTCAAGGGTGGCGCGGTAGTTGTCGGCGACGTTCGGCGCCCAGTTGCCGACCATCTCTTCAAGGTCCTTGACCAGCAGGTCGGTCACCGCCTTGAGGTAGGCACGACGGCGGTCGTTGTGCCCACCAGTGGCGCCATTGCCTTCCAGGTAATCCGTGTAAGGACGGTTGCCGGCACCAGGGCCGGTGCCGTTGAGGTCTTGGCCCCAAAGCAGGAATTCGATGGCGTGGTAGCCGGTGGCGACGTTGGCTTCCGAGCCTGCCAGCTCATTCAGGCTGGCCAGCTTCTGCGGGGTGATGTCCTTGACGTCGACCTTCTCTTCGCCCACTTGAATTTCGGTGTTGGCGATGATGTTGGCACTACCGGCTGGGTTACCCAGGGCGTGTTCGTAGCCCTGGTCGACGTAGTCGATCAGGCCTTCGTCCAGAGGCCAGGCGTTCACCTGTCCTTCCCAGTCGTCGATGATGGTGTTGCCGAAGCGGAATGCCTCGCTTTGCAGGTATGGAACGCGGGCGGCAGCCCAGGCGTCTTTGGCGGCTTTTAGCGTTTCTTCACTGGGCGTGGCCAGAAATGCATCCACGGCGCCTTGCAGGGTCTTGGCGGTACTCAGCGAGTCGCTGTAAACGGCATAGACCATTTCAGTGTAATGCTTGACCACGGCCTTGCCGGCCGCCTCGTCGACGGCCCCGGGCGCCGCAGCGGTGGTGCTGGCTGCAGCCGGTGCCTGAGCTTGCGGAGCGGCGGCCTTGTCATCCTTGCTTTCGCCGCAACCTGCGAGAGCGATGGCAATGGCCAGCAGACTGGCGGAGGCCAGAGGCATACGAATCATTATGGGTTTCCTGCGTCGTGTGGTTGGACCATGGGGTTGGGCCGTGCGCCGTGGCACGCGAAACGACAACATCATGCGAAAGATTTGCATTTGCTGTAAAGGGGTGGCCTCGCAATTCATGCAAATGCGAGTCAGAGCCCTTGGTCGAAGCAGGCGTTACAGCACCGAAACCTGATTGCGCTGTGCCTGTTTGAGATAGCTGGTCAGCTCGCGCGCGGTCAACGGCTTGCTGTAGTGGTAACCCTGACCTTCATGGCAGCCTTGGGCGATGATGTAGCTTTCCTGCTCGGCGGTTTCCACACCTTCGGCGATAACTTGCATGCCTAAGCTCTTGCCCAACTGGATGATGGCCCGAACGATGGTCGCGTCGTCATCGTCATCGAGCAGGTCCTGGACGAAGCTTTTGTCGATCTTGATCTTGTCCAGCGGCAGCGATTTGAGATAGCTGAGCGAGGAGTAGCCGGTGCCGAAGTCATCAATGGCGATCAGCGCCCCTGAGCGTCGCAGGCTAAGCAGATGCTGGGCGGCGGTGCTGATGTCCTCCATCAAGCCAGTTTCGGTAACCTCAAGCTCGAGACTGCGAGGGGGCAGGCGGTAGGCCTGCAGTAGGTTGTTGACCACCCGCGGCAGTTCATTGTGGTGCAACTGCACGGTGGACAGGTTGACGGCCATGCGCAGCTCGCTGAAGCCCATGTCGTGCCATTCGCGCAGTTGCCGGCAGGCTTGGTCGAGCACCCATTCGCCAATACCGATGATGCTGCCGTTCTGTTCGGCCAGCGGGATGAACTGGTCAGGTGGGACCATGCCAAGCTCCGGGTGCTGCCAGCGCAGCAAAGCCTCTACGCCGACCACGCGCTGGTCGCGGTAACTGATCTGCGGTTGGTAAACCAGGTACAGCTGGTTGCGTGGCAGGGCTTCGCGCAGGTCCTTTTCCAGTTCGCGGCGGCGGCGCATTTCGCTGTCGACACTGGCGATATAGAACTGATAGCGGTTGCGCGAGCGGGCCTTGGCCAGGGTCATGGTCTGCTCGGCCTTCTGCAACAGCTTTTCGGTACTGTCACCGTCTTCGGGGAACAAGGTGATGCCGATGGTGGCGCGTAGGCGGATCTGCTGCAGGTCCAGCCCGAACGGTTGTTCCAGGTCGTCGAGGATACTCTGGGCCAGTTCTGCCGCCTCGTACGGCTGTTCGATATTGGCCTGGACCATGGCGAACTGGTCGCCACCCAGGCGCGCCAGGGCGCCCAACCGGCCACTGTGGGCCCGCAGGCGGTCGGCCAGTGCCAGCAGCAACTGGTCGCCAGCCTGGTAGCTGAACTGCTCGTTGATACCTTTGAAGTCGTCCAGACCCACGCACAGTACCGCCACCCGATGCTGCAGGCGGCCGGCATCGGCCAGGATCTTGTCCAGTTGCTCCTGCAATTGTTGGCGGTTGGGCAGCCCGGTCAGAAAGTCGTACTGGGCCATGCGCTGCAAGCTGTTTTCGGCTTCATGGCGCAGATGGGTGTTGCGTTCGATCGAGGCCAGCAGCTGGTTGGCGGTGTTGACCCAAATGCCCAGCTCGTTCTTCTCGTGCCCTTTGAGCAGCGGTATCTGATGCTGGCTCGGGCGATCCGGGTTGATCTGGGTCAGGTGCTCGATGATCTTGGACAGCGGTTTGGTCAGCAGCCAGTGATAGACCAAATAAAGCACCAAGCCCATCGCCAGGGCTCGCAGTACCCCGGAAATGAAGATGATCACCGCGTTGATGAGAAACTGTTCGCCATAAGCCGCGGTATCGAGGGTGATGCTCAGGTCGCCGTAGTACTCGCTGTAGGGGCCTCGGCCGACCAGCTGAGTTGTGTAGGCGCGCTCCTGCCCGAGGATCAGGTCGGTCAGCCAGCGCATCGGCATGTCCTGGAGGGGGCGAGACTTCTCGGCCAGCATGGTTTCGTTGGGGTGGCCGATCGAGGCCATGCGCACCGACTTGTCCTGGAACAGGCCTTCCATCACTTGCATGCCCATTTCCCTGTCGAGGCTGTACACCGCCTGGGTGGAAGGGTCGCGGAACATGTCGAGGATACGTTGGGCGTCGTTGTTGACGGCTTGGCGTATCTTGTAGGTGTCATAGACGATTTGCGCGCAACTGAGGACCACGCCAACGGCCAGCGCTGAAAGGAGCACGACCCTGAGCAACTTGACCGACAAGCTGTTCCGCAATTCCAGCTTCAATGGGGTTTCCTTAATCCATGCGCATGGCGGCATTTTGCCATTAACGTTGGCAATACACTATCAGCCGACCTTGGCTAGTGTATCGGTTGCTCGATCCTGCAACTTGAGTGCGCGCGATCAAAATTCCTGACGTTTGATGTTAGCGTGCTGTGCGCGCTGAGCAAGACCCCAGGTTCATCAGCCAGGCACAAAAAAGCCCGGCACTGGGCCGGGCTTCTCGTTCAAGGCTGATGGACTCAGGCCTTGAAGGTCTTGCCTTCGAACTGCTCGGCAACGAATGCCCAGTTGACCAGGTTCCAGAAAGCCTCGACGTACTTAGGACGCAGGTTGCGATAGTCGATGTAGTAGGCGTGTTCCCAGACGTCGCAGGTCAGCAGTGGGGTGTCACCGCTGGTCAGCGGGCAGCCAGCGCCGATGGTGCTGGCCAGGGCCAGGGAACCGTCAGCTTTCTTGACCAGCCAGCCCCAGCCGGAACCGAAGGTGCCGACCGAAGTCTTGGTGAACTCTTCCTTGAACTTGTCGAAGGAACCGAATGCGGCGTTGATGGCATCAGCCAGGGCGCCAGTCGGCTGGCCGCCGCCGTTTGGCGACAGGCAGTTCCAGTAGAAGGTGTGGTTCCAGACTTGAGCGGCGTTGTTGAAGATGCCGCCCGAAGAGGCCTTGACGATCTCTTCCAGGGACTTGCCTTCGAATTCGGTGCCTGGGACCAGGTTGTTCAGGTTCACGACATAGGTGTTGTGGTGCTTGTCGTGGTGATACTCCAGGGTTTCCTTGGAGATGTGCGGCTGCAGGGCATCGTGGGCGTACGGCAGCGGCGGCAATTCAAAAGCCATGGTGGATCTCCTGATTCAGGTCTGTTTGCGGTTTGCGCAAGGCCGATCACGGGCGGCCCGATATACGTCGGCGAGTTTTTACTCTTTGCGACGCAAGGGCTGGATCATAGCACCGGCCCCGGCGCATAACCACGCAACAAAGATAGGGAATAGAGGTTCCAGAGCGGTTGGCCGCCGCCGACCGGTGGTGCTCGTCTCGGGGTTTGTGGCGCCTGTGACCATCCCCAGCTCAGTTGAAGATCAACTGAGCCGCCACGGCAAACATCATCACCGCCACCATCAAATCGAGCATGCGCCACGTGGCCGGCCGTGCCAGCCACGGGGCAAGCCACGCCGCACCGATGGCCAGGCTCGAGAACCACACCATCGAGGCGCTGGCGGCACCTGCCACATAAGCCCCAGGCACTGGCTGCTGGGCACCGAGCGAGCCAATCAGCAGTACCGTGTCGAGGTAGACGTGGGGGTTGAGCAGGGTAACGGCCAGGGCACTGAGCAAAACCGCCTTGCGCGAGCGCATGCCCTGGCCCTCCTGGTACTGCAGGCTTTGCTTGGCGCAGGCGCTGCGCAATGCCTTGGCCCCATACCACAGCAGAAACACCGCACCACCCCAGCGGGCGATGGCCAGAAGGGTAGGGTTATGGGCCAGGACCGTGGCCAGGCCGAACACCCCGGCTGCCACCAGGATGGCATCGCAAACGATGCACAGAGCGGCCACGGGCAAGTGGTGCTCGCGGCGCAGGCTTTGAGCGAGCACGAAGGCGTTTTGTGCACCGATGGCCATGATCAGGCCGAAGGCCACCAGCATGCCGTTGAGATAGCTTTGCCACATGGCGCGTGCTCCAGTTATGAACTGCTATTGAAGATGCTGGCCATTGTGGCGAGCAGCGCTGTATAAGAAAAACAAATAAAGCTGATCTCTCATTAGGAAAATCGATGTTCGACTATAAGCTGCTGGCCGCCCTGGCGGCGGTGATCGAGCAAGGCGGTTTCGAGCGCGCCGCACAGGTATTAGGTTTGTCGCAGTCGGCCATTTCGCAACGGATCAAACTGCTCGAGGCGCGGGTCGGCCAGCCGGTACTGGTGCGCGCGACCCCGCCTAGCCCGACCGAAGTGGGCCGGCAGTTGCTCAACCACGTTCAGCAGGTGCGCTTGCTTGAGCGCGACCTGCAGCGCCAGGTGCCAGCGTTGGACGAGCAGGGGTTGCCCGAGCGCTTACGCATCGCCCTCAACGCCGACAGCCTGGCGACGTGGTGGTCTGGGGCGATTGGCGCTTTCTGCGCCGAGCATCAGTTGCTCACTGACCTGGTGGTAGAAGACCAGGAGGTGGGCCTTAAGCGCATGCGTGCCGGCGAGGTGGCTGCCTGCTTGTGTGGCAGCGAGCGCCCAGTGGCGGGCGCTCGCAGCCTGCCGTTGGGTGCCATGCGTTACCGGGCGCTGGCTAGCCCTGCCTTCATGCAACGCTATTTCCCCCATGGCTTTAAGGCGCAGCGGTTGGCTCGTACACCGGCGATCGTCTATGGGCCGGACGATTTCCTGCAGCATCGTTACCTGGCGTCGCTGGGAATAGAGGACGGTTTTCTGCACCATCTGTGCCCCTCTTCGGAAGGCTTTCTGCGCATGGCCGAGGCTGGCTTAGGTTGGGGGTTGGTGCCTGAATTGCAGGCCCGTGAGCAGTTGGCCAATGGCCTGTTGGTAGAAATCTGCAGCGATACCCCCATCGATGTGCCGCTGTACTGGCATCATTGGCGCAACGGCGGGCAATTGCTCGCGCAACTGACCGAACACCTGCGGCAAACGGCACAGCATTGGCTGGTGCCCTTGTAGCGGCGGCTGACGTCTGTTGCATCTGAAATCAAGGCGGAGTCATACATGCAAATTCTGGTCACCGGGGCGAGCGGCTTCATCGGCGGGCGCTTTGCGCGCTTTGCCCTGGAGCAGGGCCTGGCTGTGCGGGTCAGCGGCCGGCGCGCCGAAGGCGTGGAGCACTTGGTCAAGCGCGGTGCGCAGTTCATACCTGGGGATTTGGCGGACCCTGAGCTTGCGCGGCGGCTGTGCCAGGGCGACGAAGCGGTGGTGCATTGCGCGGGGGCGGTGGGCAACTGGGGGCGCTACCAGGACTTCTACCAGGGCAATGTGACAGTCACGGAAAACATCGTCGAAGGCTGCCTCAAGGAACATGTTCGACGGCTGGTGCACTTGTCATCGCCATCGATCTACTTCAATGGCAAGGCGCGCCAGGGTATCCGCGAGGACCAGGTACCGCGCCGGTTCCATGATCACTATGCACAGACCAAGCACATCGCCGAGCAGAAAGTATTCGGTGCCCAGGAGTTCGGCCTGGAAGTGCTGGCGCTGCGTCCACGGTTCGTCACCGGCGCAGGTGATGCGAGCATTTTCCCGCGGTTGATGCAGATGCAGCGCAAGGGCCGGCTGGCAATCATCGGCAATGGCCTGAACAAAGTCGACTTTACCAGCGTGCACAACCTCAACGAGGCGTTGCTTAGTGCGCTCTTCGCCCAAGACCGTGCCCTGGGCCAGGCGTACAACATCAGCAACGGGCAGCCGCTGCCTTTGTGGGACGTGGTCAACTATGTGATGCGCCAGATGCAGTTGCCGCAGGTGACGCGCTATCGCGCCTACGGGCTGGCCTATAGCCTGGCGGCTTTGAACGAGGCGGCTTGCCTGCTCTGGCCAGGGCGCCCGCAGCCGACGTTGACCCGCCTGGGCATGCAGGTGATGAGCCGCGATTTCACCCTGGATATCAGCCGCGCCCGGCAGTATCTGGATTATCAACCCAACGTCAGCCTGTGGACGGCGCTGGATGAATTCTGCGCCTGGTGGAAGCATCAACCCTTGGGGCAATGAACCGGATCGGTAGATGATGGTCATCAGAGCGCCGCTTGAGCGGTTTATACTCATGTCTCTTTGCTACTACCGCGGTTGAAGCCACCTATGCGTAACGATGCCCACGACGATTTCGATGACGTACCCACTTTGCGTGCCGGTACCCCCGATGACGACGAACTGCTGCCTGCGCATGTTTCGCGCAGCCGTCAGAAGGCAGCCCGGCCAGCCAGCAGCGGAGCGCTGTGGGCGTTGCTGATCGCAGCGTTCATCGCCCTCGCCGGGCTGGGCTGGTGGAGTTTTCAGCAAATCTCGCTGATGGAGCAGCAGTTGGTGGCCACCCAGGAGAGCTTTGCGCGTATCAGCGAAGAGGCCGCCGGGCGCTTGCAGGCAATCAGCGGCAAGGTCGCTGCCAGCGAATCTTCAAGTACCAGCGGTAGTGAGGCCTTGAAGCTGCAGATCCGTCAGTTGCAGGCCAGCCTGGCCGAGCAGGGCAAGCAACAGCAAGGTGTGGCCGGGCAGGCAGGAGACCTGGGCAAGCGTCTGGAACAGGTTCTGGCCGATACTCGCGAGCAGCAAAAGGCGGTGACTGAGCTTCAGAACCAATTGCAAGCTCAACTGAAGGCGGTGAATGCCGAGTTGGCGGCGTTGAAGTCGGGGCAGGTGGACGGCGGCAAGCTTGATGGCCAGTTGAAGAGTCTGAGCGACGAAGTGGCGGCGCTTAAGAAACAGGGCAGCCAGAAAGCTGCAGTGGAAAGCCTGGAGCAAGATGTTCTGGTGCTCAAGACCCAGATGGAAAGCCGCTCAGCGTCTTCGAATGGGGCGACCGTGCAGGAATTCGATGCATTCCGCGGGCAGACCACGCGCAACCTCAATACCCTGCAGAGTCAGATTCAAAACCTGCAGCAGCAGATCAACGCTCGGCGTTGAAGTTGATTGCAGCGGGCTTACCTTGGAATGGGCCGCCAAGCGGCCCATGTCCGGGTCACAGGCGTGGGTAATCGATGTACCCCACCGGGCCCTTTGCATAGAAAGTCTCAGGATGCGCCTCGTTCAACGGCGCATCCGCTGCCAGCCGCGCCGGCAGGTCCGGGTTGGCGATAAATGGCACACCGAACGCTACCGCATCGGCTTTGCCCCCCGCCAGGGCGGCATTGGCGCTGGCCTTGTCGAAGCGCTCGTTGACGATATACGGGCCACCGAAGGCTTCCTTGATCAGCGGGCCAATGCTGTCGTCGGCTTCCTTCTCCCGCGAGCAGATGAAAGCGATGCCGCGCTTGCCCAGTTCACGTGCCACATAGGTGAAGGTCTCGGCGCGGTTGGCATCACCCATGTCATGGGCGTCGGCGCGTGGCGACAGGTGCACGCCCACGCGGCCAGCCCCCCACACACCGATGGCTGCGTCGGTGACTTCCAGCAACAACCTCGCGCGGTTTTCCAAGGAGCCACCGTAACGGTCGGTGCGCTGGTTGGTGCTGGTTTGCAGGAACTGGTCAAGCAGGTAGCCGTTGGCGCCATGGATTTCCACACCGTCGAAGCCGGCGGCCTTGGCATTCTCGGCCGCGCTGCGGTAGGCCTCGACGATATCGGCGATTTCTTCGGTTTCCAGGGCGCGCGGGGTGGGGTAGTCACTAAGTGGGCGCACCAGGCTTACGTGGCCCTTGGCCTGGATCGCGCTGGGTGCTACTGGCAGTTCGCCGTTGAGGTAGCTGGGGTGAGAGATACGGCCGACGTGCCACAGTTGCAGGAATATCCGCCCCCCTGCGCCATGGACGGCCGAGGTGACATTGTTCCAACCACGGACCTGCTCATCGTTCCAGATGCCCGGCGTGTCTGGATAACCTACGCCCATGGGTGTGACCGAGGTCGCTTCGCTGAGAATCAGCCCGGCGCTGGCGCGTTGAACATAGTATTCGGCCATCAGGGCGTTGGGAACGCGGCCGTCATCGGCCCGGCATCGAGTCAATGGGGCCATGATGATGCGGTTGGGCAACTGCACATCGCCCAGTTGGATCGGATCGAAAAGCGTTGTCATAACGGTTACCTGCCTTGTCAAAGCGCTTGGCGCAGTTGTTCGAGAAATGCCTCGATGGTGGCTTCGTTGCGTTTGAAAAAGTGCCATTGACCGACCTTCTGGCTGGTGATCAGACCCGCCCGTTGCAAGGTGGCCAAGTGGGCTGACACGGTGGACTGCGAGAGCCCGCAGCGTTGGTCGATCTGCCCGGCGCAAACACCGTTTTCGGTGCTGTGGTACTGGTCGGGAAATTGAGCAGCCGGGTCTTTCAGCCAGCTTAGGATTTCTCGCCTGACCGGATGGGCCAGCGCTTTTATGATTTCGTCGAGATCAAGTGGCATGGGGTGAGGCTCGTGCTGTAGCGGTATATCGCGATACAACGAAACGTACATCGGTATTTAGCGATATACAAATACGAAGAGGTTCTGAGCTGAGTGCAAATCGCTATATCGCGTTATAACGATATGCGGGATCAGGGTGCTAAACTGCCGGCATGAATTACTTGGCACATCTGCACCTTGGCGGCTCTGCTCCGCAGCAAATGCTCGGCAGCCTGTATGGCGACTTCGTCAAAGGCTCGCTCGAAGGGCGTTTTCCGCCTGCGCTAGAGGCAGCGATCATGCTGCACCGGCGCATTGATAGCTTCACCGACCAACACCCATTGGTATTGGCTGCGCTGGCGCGTTTTCCTTCATCGCGACGGCGCTTTGCCGGCATCGTGCTGGATGTGTTCTTCGACCATTGCCTGGCCCGACACTGGGGGGATTACGCTGAACAGCCGCTGGCGCAGTTCACTGGAGCGTTTTATCGGGTGTTGCTGGCTGAGCCTGAGTTGCCAGGGCGGCTGGCGCGGATCGCCCCCTCGATGGCGGCAGATGATTGGCTGGGTGCCTATGGCGACTTTGCCACGCTGGAGCAGGTATTCAAGGGTATTTCCCGGCGCCTGTCGCGGCCTGAAGGGATGGCTGGGGTGATGCATGAGCTGGAACGCCTGTACGAGCCACTGCTGGCGGATTTTCGTGCGTTCTACCCTCAGCTGCAGGCGTTCGCCGCGACCGGTGGTCAGCCCGGCAGTTGAGCTTGTGGTGTCGTCGCCGGCCTTTTCGCAGGTCAAGCGCCCACAAAGCCAGTGCAGCATCTGAGGGCACCACTGCCTGAATCAGGCAGCACGTGCCTGACGCCGAGGCACTGCCGGCATCTGTTCGACGCCGAACAACGCCATGTGAATCGCCTGTTGCGCCTGAAACGCCAGCGCCGCCCGTTCCTTCTGGGCACTGTCGATCGGCGTCAACAGGTGAATGCACACTTGCCCCCGCGGCTGGGCGAATAAGCGCATCAAGTGCGAAACCAGGTCGTCGTCACCAATGAAGGGTGCTATCAGGTCTGCCTTGCCATCGCGCAGGTATTGAATGGCCACTGGCTGCACCGCCACGCCCTGATCGATGGCACCGGCCAGCAGCCGGCCGTGGAAAGTGCGCAGCTGGCACCCATCGGTGGTAGTGCCCTCTGGGAAAATCAGCAGTGGCCGGGCCTGGCGCAATTGTTCGCTGATCTGTTGGCGCAGGCGCTGACTGTCGCCGCCACCGCGGCGAATGAACAGCGTGCCGGCTTTTTCTGCCAGCCAGCCGGCTACCGGCCACTGGCGGACTTCGGCCTTGGACAGAAACGAAAGTGGTAGCAGCATGCCTAGCAGTGGAATGTCGGTCCAGGACACATGATTGCTGACCCAGAGCATCGGCCGTTTTGGCCGCTCACCGATTACCCGCACCTGGAACGGCAAAGCGCCGACCAGACGCTTCATGAACCAGCAGGACAAACGCTGGCGCAGCCCGAGGGACGCCTTGAGCCCTGACCGGTCCCCCAGCGCGACGACAATGGCCATGAGCAGGCCGAGCGACAATACCAGCAGCAGGCGGGACAGGCGGAGCAGTACCCGCACCGCACCCATCAGACGGCTGCCTTGAAGTGTCGGGCGTAGCGCGGGCACAGCTCGTCGCGCTTGAGCAGAATGAAGACGTCCGCCACCTGGAAGTCCTGGTCCCAGCAAGGCTCCCCACAGATCTTGGCCCCCAGGCGCATGTAGGCCTTGAGCAACGGGGGCATTTCGGCAATGACGTTGCTCGGCAACGCCAGGCTGGGCAGTGGTTTTTTTGGCTCGGCGCGCAGGTGCTCGTTGCACAGATAACGCTCGCGCAGCCGTTGCATGACCGCATGGGCCTGGACACCCCCGTCTTGCATGGGGATGCTGGCGCAGCCCATCAGGTAGCTGTAGCGGCCTTCGTTGAGCACCTCGGCCAATTCGCCCCAGAGCACGGCTATGGTGCCGCCGTTGCGGTAGTCCGGGGCGACGCAGGTGCGACCCAGTTCGAGGATCGGGCCCTGCAATTGACGCAAACCGTGCAAGCTGAATTCTTCTTCACTGTAGAAGCGCCCCAGGCTGCTGGCCGCCTGGTGATCGAGCAAGCGGGTGGTGGCCACCAGCTGGCCGGTGCTCAGGTCGCGTACGCCGATGTGCCGGCAGTGTTCATCGTAGTCATCCATGTCCAGGCCCTGGTCGGCGCCTTTGAGTCTGGCCTTGAACTCTGCGCTGAACACCCTGAAACGCAGGGCTTGAGCCTCCTGAAGGGCTGCAGGCCCGACCAGGCGTTCGGCTTGCAGACGGCGTTCGGTGCTGTTGCCACCACGGTGAGCGATCCGAGTCATTGCGAGTCTCCATAAGCCAGCCATGAAGGGTTGCGGCCGGTCGGCTTTGTTGTGCACAGTCAGCCTAGGTAGGCGCGGTGTCACCCCGGTGAAGCTTTGGTGATGCTTGCATGACAGCCCCGTACAGCCTCTTGAAGGAGCGCCCGATGGCCTGGTTGCAACGACTCAACGACCCTTACCGCCAGCCATTGGCCGGCACCCTTGCCGAGGCCTACGCCGCGCAACTCGAGCGCCTTGGCGCGGTTGCCCCGTTCGAACTGGCGGTGCTGGGTGGGCGGGCCATGGCCACCCCGGGCCTGGCCTTTCTGATCGGTTACCAGGCCGCGCTGAGGGTGCTCTGGCCCAGTGCGCCGGCCAGCCTTGGTGCGTTGTGCGCCACCGAACAGCGCAGCGTGCGCCCGGCGGACATGCATACCCGGCTGGTCGGGTTGCGCCTGGACGGCACCAAGGACTTTGTTACCGCAGGCCTTGATGCAGAGTGGCTGTTGGTGGCTGCGCGCAGCGAAGCGTTGGGCGACGCGCCGCAGCTGAAGTTAGCGGTGGTGTATCCGGGTGAGGCCGGGGTGACGTTGGAAGCATTGCCCACCCTGCCGTTGATGCCAGAGGTAGGGCATGGACGCCTGCACTTGCAGGGTGCGTCCTGCGAATTATTGGCAGGGGACGGTTGGGACGCCTACGTCAAACCGTTCCGCTCGTTGGAAGATCTGTACGTGCTGACGGCGTTGACGGCTTGGTTATATGGGGTTGGACAGGAGTGCGACTGGCCCCGGGACTTGCGTCTGCGCCTACTTGGGCTGTTGGCTGGGTGCGCCGAGGGCAGCCGGCAATGCGCTGACAGCGTTGCTTGCCACCTCTTGCTGGGGGGCTTGTTCTCGCAGTTCCAGGCGCTGCGCGCAGCGGTCGATGAGGCACTGCTGGCGGGGCCGCAGCAATGGGCTCAGCTGTGGCAGCGTGATCAAGGGGTGCTGGGATTGGCCACGGCGGCGCGGGAACAGCGCCTGGCCAAAGCCTGGTCGGGCGCAGGGCTGTCATGAGAAGCGGGATCCTGTAGTTCTTTCAGCTGCTGGGCCGATGATGCGCCTTCTCGACCATGAGAGCCTCCTGAGAATACCGTCGGCTTATTCGGCCAAAAAAGCACTCCTCAGGTCGCTTTGTCATGGGCTTGGCTCAAGCGTATTACCTGGGGGGCCGTGAAACCATGGCTGCCCTTGAGCGGCCTGGAAGAAAATCGCCGGCAGCGGCGGGAAAGCGCCCAGGGGCCAGGCCTGCGCAGCCAGGCTGCCTGGCACGGTGCACGAGCAGGCTAGCGCTTGCTGCCATGAAAGCAGGCGGTTAAGGTTGGCGGTCAAGTTCTACGAGACCTCTCATGTTCAACCTCAGTCGCCTTCTGCCTGCTCTGCTGCTGGCCCTGTGCTTGCCCGCCCATGCCAATTGGCACCTTGATGGCGAATCATCGCGCCTGTCATTCGTCACCGGCAAAAATGGTGATACCGCCGAGGTGCATCGCTTTTTAGTGTTGCACGGCAGTGTCGACCGAAAGGGCGCGGCTGCGCTGCGCATCGAGATGGACTCGGTCAGCAGCGGGGTGCCGCTGCGTGACGAGCAGATGCGCGACCATCTTTTCGAAGTGCAGCGCTTTGCCGAGGCCAGCGTAAAGGCGCAGATCGACCTGCGGCCGATCAACGACCTGGCCGATGGCGCGCAAATCGAGTTGCGCCTGCCGCTGACCGTCACCCTGCATGGGCAGTCCCACAGCTACAACGCGCTGCTGCTGGCCACCCGCCTGGATGAGCGGCGCTTCCAGGTAGTGACCCTCGAACCATTGGTGCTGCGCGCTTCTGACTTCGGCCTGTTGCCCGGGCTGGAGAGCCTGCGCAAGTTTGCCAAGTTGAAATCCATCAACCCATTGGTACCGGTCAACGCGGTACTGATTTTCAACGCCCGCTGACATGCCAGGGCCCGTATTCCCCTGGCGCGATGGCAATCAATTCGAACTGCTGATCGACGGCCCTGCGTTCTTTCCCAGGATGCTTCAGGCGATTGCCGGTGCGCAGGCACAGGTGGACCTGGAGTTGTATCTGGTCGAGGCCGGTGCCTGCGCCGAGGCTGTGGTCCAGGCGCTGGAACAGGCGGCAGTACGCGGCGTGCGCGTGCGCTGCCTGTTCGATGACTATGGCTCTTTGGCCTTCACTGCAGCGCTGCGCCAGCGCCTGCTGGATGCCGGCGTCTATCTGCGCTGGTACAACCGCCTGCGCTGGAAGCGTGGTTTGCGCAACCTCTACCGTGACCATCGCAAACTGTTGCTGGTCGATGAGCGTTGGGCCGTGGTGGGGGGCACCGGGGTTACCGACGAATTCTGGGTGCCCGGTGAGTCAAGCAGCGCCTGGCATGAGGTGATGGTGCAAATGCATGGCCCTGTGGTGAGCGACTGGCAACAGCTGTTCGACCGCCAGTGGCAAGCCAACGAACGTCGTACCGCCTGGCGCCCGGCCGAAGGCTTTGGCCTGCCTCGCCTGCCCAAGTTGCCGGCGCAAGGGCAGGGCATGGGCCGAGTGGCCTATGCCGACGCCCGCCAGCATCAGGACATCCTGCATTCGCTGGTGCGGGCAATCAACAGTGGCAAGCAGCGAGTGTGGCTGGCCACGCCGTATTTCCTGCCGACTTGGAGCGTGCGCCGGTCCCTGCGCCGGGCTGCAGGGAAAGGGGTCGACGTGCGCTTGCTGCTGACTGGCCCGCGCACCGACCACCCTTCGGTACGCTATGCCGGGCACCGCTATTACCCGCGCTTGCTGCGAGCGGGTGTGCGTATCTACGAATACCAGCCCTGTTTCCTGCATTTGAAAATGGTGCTGATCGACGACTGGGTCAGCATTGGCTCATGCAACTTCGATCACTGGAACCTGCGCTTTAACCTGGAGGCCAACATCGAGGCGCTCGATCCGCCTTTGACGGCCGCTGTACACGCCAGCTTCGAGCGTGACTTCGCCTTGAGCCAGG
Organism: Pseudomonas sp. KCJK9000; assembly: GCF_046230725.1. Lineage (NCBI taxonomy): Bacteria > Pseudomonadati > Pseudomonadota > Gammaproteobacteria > Pseudomonadales > Pseudomonadaceae > Pseudomonas > Pseudomonas sp. KCJK9000. The sequence continues at coordinate 65,313 of NZ_JBJJLN010000002.1, forward strand.
CTGTCGACCTGGACCACTGGCATGCCCGGCCGCTGTGGCGCCGGGTGAAACAGCGCATATGGGGTTGGCTGGACAGGCTGGTGGTCAACCTGCTCGACCGACGGGACTGAGAGCAGCTATCGTGCACTGACGGTTTCCAGGCAATCGAAGGAGTGGGTGTGATGACGGCGAAGAAGATTCTCATGCTGGTTGGCGACTATGTGGAAGACTACGAGGCGATGGTGCCTTTCCAGGCGCTGAGCATGGTCGGCCACACCGTTCACGCGGTGTGCCCGGAGAAGGTCGCTGGGCAGACGGTGCGCACAGCGATTCATGACTTCGAAGGCGAACAGACCTACAGCGAAAAGCCAGGGCATAATTTTGCACTGAACTACGACTTCGTGCGGGCTCGAGCCGAGGGTTACGACGCGCTGCTGATTCCTGGCGGCCGTGCCCCGGAGTATCTGCGCCTGGATGAGCGGGTTCTGGAGCTGGTGCGGGCCTTCGACCAAGCCGGCAAGCCGATTGCAGCGGTGTGCCATGGTGCGCAGTTGTTGGCAGCCGCAGGTGTGCTGCAAGGGCGCGAGTGCAGTGCGTATCCGGCGTGTGCGCCGGAAGTGCGGCTGGCCGGCGGCACCTTCATCGATATCGCGGTGGACCAGGCACATGTGGATGGCAACCTGGTCACCGCGCCAGCCTGGCCCGCCCACCCGGCCTGGCTGGCGGCGTTCCTCAAAGTGCTTGGCACCCATATCGCCTGATCGGGCCGCTCGGCAGGTTCACTCTACCTGCTCGACCCAATCGTTGAGGTTGTAGTAATTGGTGATCCGGGCAATCTTGCCGCAGTGAATGTAGAAGAATGCCCCCGCTGGCAGCACGTAAGTCTGGCCCGTGGCCGCCGGCAAGCCTTCGTCGTCGGCCAGGTATTGGCCGTGGACGGTGAACTCCGCTGCTGCGCGGCTGCCGTCGGCGTTCTGCATGACCACGATGTCGGCCAGGCGCTCGCGGTAGCAGCGGTTCATCTTGTCCATGAACGCGGCGAACTTCGCTTTGCCCATTTGTCGCTCGCCCTGGTTGATGTCGTGAATTACATCTTCGCTGAGCAGTGCCAAGAACGTTGGCATGTCACCGGCATTGAAGGCGGCATAATAAGCGTGGACCAGTTCGGTAGCGGTCATGGAACAGTTCCTGTCGTGTAGGGAAAAGGCGATGTGCTGGCTTGGATGATAGGGTTTCCCCTCAAGCCCGGCTTAGCCGAGCGCGTCATCCACATCGACAAAACGACCGCCAAGCATGCAAATACGCCTGTTGCACGGCGCCGCTATCGCGCCTTACATCGATGACCTCGCTCGCCTGCGCCTGACCGTGTTTCGCGAGTTTCCCTATCTTTATGACGGCACTGCCCAGGACGAGGCCGACTACCTGGCCAGCTACACCCGTTCCGGGCGCAGCCTTATGGTGCTGGCCCTGGACGAAAGCAAGGTGGTTGGTGTTTCGACCGGCCTGCCGCTGGTGGATGTAGCCCCTGAGTTCCAAGAGCCGTTTCTGGCGTTGGGGCGCGACCCGGCAAGCGTCTACTACTTCGGTGAGTCGTTGGTGCTGCCGGAGTACCGTGGCCGTGGCCTGGGAGTGCGCTTTTTCATCGAGCGCGAATCCTATGCCCATAAACTGGCCGAATTCGACTTTTGCGCGTTTTGCGCCGTGGAGCGTCCAGGAACGCACCCGCGTCGGCCGGCGGACTATAAGCCGCTGAACGGGTTCTGGCGCAATCGCGGCTTCCTCCATGACCCAGCGCTGCGGACCCACTACGCCTGGCGCGACCTGGACGAAACCCACAGTTCGGAAAAAATCATGTCCTTCTGGACCAAGGCGCTTCCGGCTTGATCCGCCTCGCGGCGTGCCAGTACGCCATCGAACTGCATGAAACCTGGGATGCGTATGCCGAGCACCTGCAAGGGCTGTGCGCCGAGGCCGTGGAGGCCGGCGCCCAACTGCTGCTATTGCCTGAATATGCCGGGTTGGTGCTTAGCGGGCAGTTGCCGGTTGAGCAGCGGGGCGACCTGAAGGCCTCGATCGCCGGCATTCAGCCGCTGATCGAGCCCTGGCTGGCGTTGTGCGAGGGCATTGCGCGGCGTTGGGGCATCTACCTACAGCCAGGCAGCCTGCCGGTGCTCGACCTCGATGGGCAGTACCGTAACCGAGCCTGGCTGTTCGGCCCCAAGGGAGTGCTGGGCTATCAGGACAAACTCATCATGACCCGCTTTGAGCGAGAGCAGTGGGGCATTGCTGCCGGTGATGGGCTGCAGGTGTTCGACACCGCGCTTGGCCGTTTGGGCATCCTGATTTGCTATGACAATGAGTTCCCAATGTTGGCGCGCCACTTGGCTGAGGGCGGCGCTGACCTGATCCTGGCGCCGAGCTGCACCGATACCGAAGCGGGCTATCACAGAGTGCGCATAGGCGCGCAGGCTCGGGCGCTGGAAAACCAGATAGCGGTGTTACAAAGCCCGACCGTGGGCCTGGCACCGTGGTCGCCAGCACTGGATGAGAACATCGGCCGGGCTGGGCTGTTCGTTCCGCCAGATTACGGGATGCCGCAGGACGGGGTGATTGCGCTGAGTGAGGCGTTGAGCCCGGTGGGCAGCCAGTGGCTGATGTGTGAAGTGAGCCTTGAGCACGTGCGGCAGGTGCGGCAGCAAGGGCAGGTATTTACCCGCAGGGACTGGCCGGAGCAGTTTGAACGTCTGCTCTGAAACAGCAGCGGCCCCGATTTGGGGCCGCCACCGTGATATCGGGCTTACTTCACTTCAACTGCCAGGCTCTGGTCAATCTTGCTCTGCCACAGGGCAGGGCCAGTGATGTGTACCGATTCGCCGTTGCTGTCGACGGCTACGGTCACCGGCATGTCCTTGACCTCGAACTCATAGATCGCTTCCATGCCCAGCTCGGCGAAGGCCAGAACCTTCGACTTGCGAATGGCCTGAGCCACCAGGTAAGCAGCGCCACCCACGGCCATCAGGTATACGGCCTTGTTGTCCTTGATCGCCTCGATAGCGGTCGGGCCACGCTCGGACTTGCCGATCATGCCCAGCAGGCCGGTCTGCTCGAGGATCTGGCGGGTGAACTTGTCCATGCGCGTGGCAGTGGTCGGGCCGGCAGGGCCCACCACTTCGTCACCCACTGGGTCGACCGGGCCGACGTAGTAGATGAAGCGGCCTTTGAGGTCTACTGGCAGTTCTTCACCGCGGTTGAGCATCTCGACCATGCGCTTGTGGGCAGCGTCGCGGCCAGTGAGCATCTTGCCGTTGAGCAGAATGGTCTCGCCTGGTTTCCAGCTGGCGACTTCTTCGGGGGTGATGTCGTCGAGGTTGACGCGACGGGCACTTGGGCCGGCTTCCCAGACGATTTCCGGGTAAGCGTCCAGCGACGGCGCTTCAAGCTCGGCCGGGCCGTTGCCGTCGAGCACGAAGTGGGCGTGACGAGTGGCGGCGCAATTGGGGATCATGCACACCGGCAGCGAGGCGGCGTGAGTCGGGTAGTCCATGATCTTGACGTCGAGCACGGTGGTCAGGCCACCGAGGCCCTGTGCGCCGATACCCAACTGGTTGACCTTGTCGAACAGCTCCAGACGGATCTCTTCAAGGCGGTTCTGCGGGCCACGGGCTTTGAGTTCGTGGATGTCGATGGACTCCATCAACACTTCCTTGGCCATGACCGCGGCCTTCTCGGCGGTACCGCCGATGCCGATGCCCAGCATGCCTGGCGGGCACCAGCCAGCGCCCATGGTCGGCACGGTCTTGAGCACCCAGTCGACGATCGAGTCGGACGGGTTGAGCATGGCCATCTTCGACTTGTTCTCCGAGCCGCCGCCTTTGGCGGCAACGTCCACTTCGACCTTGTCGCCTGGAACGATCGAGTAGTGGATGACGGCTGGAGTGTTGTCCTTGGTGTTCTTGCGCGCACCGGCCGGGTCGGCCAGGATCGAGGCGCGAAGCACGTTTTCAGGCAGATTGTAGGCGCGACGCACACCTTCGTTGATCATGTCGTCGACGCTCATGGTGGCGCCGTCCCAGCGCACATCCATGCCCACACGGATGAACACGGTGACGATACCGGTGTCCTGGCAGATCGGGCGGTGGCCAGTGGCGCACATGCGCGAGTTGATCAGGATCTGGGCGATCGAGTCCCGTGCGGCGGGGGATTCTTCACGCAGGTAGGCTTCGTGCATCGCCTGGATGAAATCGACGGGGTGGTAGTACGAGATGAATTGCAGGGCGTCGGCGACGCTCTGAATCAGGTCGTCTTGCTTGATCACGGTCATGCAGCGCGCTCCTCTTAAAGACGGGAACATTCAAAAAGACGTTCGACGGTGCCGACCAGCGTGTCGAAGCGCCTTGCAAGGCGCGCCGGCAGGCTGGCCGACGCAAAAGGGCGCGGCAGTATAGCGCGCCTCACTGCGCGAAACACCTGCGTGTGGTCTGGACCTTGGTCGGCTGCTAACGGGCATCGTTTTTGCTGCCACCTAGCGCTTGGCTTACAGTGACCCGGTGACCGTTGGAGAATGACTTACCATGCCTGAACTTAGCGTGGGCGCAAACAGCTGGGCGGTGCCCACTGGCAGCAACCTGCTCGATGCCCTCAACGACGCGGGGCTGAACGTGCCCTATAGCTGCCGAGCCGGCAGTTGCCATGCGTGCCTGGTGCAGTGCGTGGCCGGGCAACCGCAGGATGCGTCGCCCCAGGCCCTGGCAGCGGACAAACATGCCCAGGGTTGGCGCCTGGCATGCCAGTGCCGGGTTGTCGAGAACTTGCACGTTGCGCTGTTCGACCCCCAGCAGGACGGGGTGCCAGCGCGGGTGTGCGGGCTGGACTGGTTCGGCGATGTGCTGCGTGTGCGCCTGATCCCTGAACGGGGGTTGCGGTATCAGGCTGGGCAGCATGTGGTGGTGTGGAACGGCCCTGTTGCAAGGCCTTACTCGTTGGCCAGCCTGCCGGGTGAGGACGGTTATCTGGAGTTTCATATCGACTGTCAGCGGCCAGGTGCCTTCTGCGACAAAGCCCGTGGGCTGCAACTGGGCGATAGCTTGCGCCTTGGCGAGGTTCGCGGTGGAGCACTGCACTATGACCCGGACTGGCAGGCGCGGCCGCTCTGGCTATTGGCAGCGGGCACTGGGCTGGCGCCGCTGTGGGGCATCTTGCGCGAGGCATTGCGCCAGGGGCATCAAGGTGAGATTCGGCTGCTGCACATAGCCCGCGATGGTGCTGCGCATTATCTGGCGCAGCCGCTGTTGCAATTGGAAGGTGTGAAGGTCGAGCTGGTGCTGGCGCAGCAGATGGATGAGGCGTTGGCACGCCTGAACCTGTCGTCGCGGCAAACTATAGCGCTGGTGTGTGGAGCGGCGGGGAGTGTCGAGCGGTTCGCCCGGCGGCTGTTCATTGCCGGGGTGCCGCGCGGGCAGGTGTTTGCCGATGTGTTCGTTGAGCATGCCTGAGGCAGTTGTGTTGTGAGTGCTGGCCTCATCGCGACCTGCGGTCGCTCCTACGGGGGAACGCAATTCTCCGTAGGAGCGACCGCAGGTCGCGATAGGGCCGCAAAGGCTATCAGCCGACCAGCGGATCACCCACGTGCAGGATCTTCATGCCGTTGGTGCCGCCGATGGTGTGGTAGCTGTCACCTTTGGTCAGGATCACCCAGTCACCTTGTGCCACCAGGCCGCGCTTGAGCAGCTCGTCCACGGCCGCCTGGCTGACTTTGTCGGCCGGCAGCGATGCCGGGTCGAAGGCGATCGGGTAGACACCACGGAACATGTTGGCCCGAGCCTGAGTGGCGCGGTGCGGCGACAGCGCAAAGATCGGCACGTGCGAACGCAGGCGCGACATGATCAGAGGGGTGTAGCCGCTTTCGGTCAGCGCGATGATCGCCTTCACACCCGGGAAGTGGTTGGCGGTGTAAATGGCCGCCAGGGCGATGCTTTCGTCACAGCGCTCGAAGGTGGTGTGCAGGCGGTGGCTGGACTTCTGGCTAGTCGGATGCTTCTCGGCACCCAGGCAGATACGCGCCATGGCCTGTACGGCTTCGATCGGGTAGGCACCGGCGGCGCTCTCGGCCGACAGCATCACCGCATCGGTGTTGTCCAGCACGGCGTTGGCCACGTCCGATACTTCGGCACGAGTCGGCATCGGGTTCTGGATCATCGACTCCATCATCTGGGTCGCAACGATCACCGCCTTGTTGTTGCGGCGAGCGTGCTGAATGATCTTCTTCTGGATGGCGATCAGCTCGGCGTCGCCGATTTCCACACCCAGGTCGCCACGGGCAACCATGACGGCGTCAGAGGCTGCGATCAGCTTGTCCAGGGTTTCATCGTCGGCAACGGCTTCGGCGCGTTCGATCTTGGCGACCAGCCAGGCGCTGCCACCGGATTCGTCACGCAGCTTACGGGCGTACTCCATGTCGCTGGCGTCACGGGGGAAGGATACCGCCAGGTAGTCCAGGTCCATTTCTGCGGCGAGCTTGATGTCGGCCTTGTCTTTTTCGGTCAGAGCCGGTGCGGTCAGGCCGCCACCTTTGCGGTTGATGCCTTTGTGGTCCGACAGCGGGCCGCCGATGATCACCACGCAGTGCAGAGCGTCCGCGGTGGCGGTTTCGACGCGCATGACCACACGCCCGTCGTCGAGCAGCAGTTCGTCACCAACGCCGCAGTCTTTGACCAGGTCGGGATAGTCGATACCGACGATGTCCTGGTTGCCTTCGGTCAGCGGGTGGGCGGTGGAGAAGGTGAATTTGTCACCGATCTTCAATTCGATGCGCTTGTTGGCGAATTTAGCGATGCGGATCTTCGGACCTTGCAGGTCACCCAGCAGCGCGACATGGCGGCCGTTCTTGGCGGCGATGTCACGGATCAGGCGCGCACGCGCCTTGTGCTCGTCCGGCGTGCCATGGGAGAAGTTCAGGCGTGCCACGTCCAGGCCGGCGAGGATCAGCTGTTCGATCACTTCCGGCGAGTTGCTGGCGGGGCCAAGGGTGGCGACGATTTTGGTACGGCGGATGCTCATGCACAGACTCCTATAGTGAAGCGCAGCGAAAGGCTACTCCTCAATTGCGCTGTAGTCATTGTTCCGTTGCACTACCTGCCAGCGATGCAGGGTGGCATTTGAACGGCAGGCGTATGCTTGCAAAAGGCTGTGAAGATTTGCCGGCCATGGTCGATAAACTGGCATCAAAGGAGATACCCCATGCGCGCCCTGATCTTGATTGCCCTGGCTGCCAGCACCGTCGGCTGCACCCGCTGGTCCATGGACCACCATCTGAACAATGCCTACCGCGCCTATGACCGCGGCGATTGTCAGCGAGTCATGCTGGAACTGTCGCAGGTCGACCGCACCAGCCGTGCGCGGCCGTTCATCCACCCGGAAGCCACGCTGTTGCGGGGCCAGTGCCTTGAGCGCGACAAGCTTTACCTGGACGCGGCGCAAACATATGAGTATCTGATTCAGCAATACCCAGGCAACGAATATGCGTTTCGGGCCAAGGCGCGCCTGCAAACCCTAGAAAAACTCGGGCACTATCGCGGGCCAGAGGCTGCGGTGAGTCATCCCGTCGGCACCCCCACTTGGCGTTAATACCAAGGTGTGGTTTATTTCACAGGCTAGGCTTGGCGCACTGCGCTAATCTGTAACTCAGTTGTTACAACAACCGCCAGTACCTTGCATCCCTGGCACCTTTACGGGACTGCACTCGCGAACATGTTCAACAAGCGCCATATCGAACGCCATCAGTTGACCGGTGTGCTGACGGTCTACAACCGCCACACCGACCAACCCATCGGCCAGCTGGGCAATGCCTCGGAAGACGGCATCATGCTGATCAGCTCGCTGCCGGTTCTGGTCGGCCCGGATTTCGAACTGCAGTTGCGCCTGCCTCTGCCCAACGGTGGGTTTCAGTTCATCAACTTGACTGCCAGTTGCCTGTGGTGCCGTGAAGACCAGACGCCAGGCCACTACGATTCGGGTTTCATGCTGCTGCAGGCGCCGCGCGAATACGAAGAATTCGTCCACTCACTGCGCGAGTATTTCAGTTTCCACCCTGCCAACGCTTCCGCCTGAGCCTGGCTCCGTTAAAATCGGGTCGACCGCGAAACAGGACGACCCCGTGACAACCAGCATTTTCTGGCACGACTACGAAACCACTGGCATCAACCCGCGCTGCGATCGCCCGTTGCAGGTGGCCGGTGTGCGTACCGATCTTGAGCTCAACGAGATCGACCAACCGATCAACCTCTACTGCCGCCCTTCGGACGATATCCTCCCGCACCCGGCCGCTTGTCTGGTCACTGGTATCACCCCCGAGCAACTTGCCAACCAGGGCTTGTGCGAAGCCGAGTTCATGACTCGGGTTCACCAGCAACTGATGCGTCCTGGCACCTGCGGTGCGGGTTACAACACACTTCGCTTCGACGACGAAGTGACCCGTTACAGTCTTTACCGCAATTTCTTCGACCCCTATGCCCGCGAATGGCAGGGCGGCAACAGCCGCTGGGACCTGATCGACGTGGTACGCACCGCATATGCCCTGCGCCCGGAAGGGATTGTCTGGCCGCAACAGGATGGGCGCACCAGCCTGCGTCTGGAGTTGTTGAGCCAGGCAAACGGCATCGACCACGGCCATGCCCATGAGGCGCTTTCCGACGTACGGGCGACGATTGCTCTAGCGCGCTTGATAAGGCAGAAACAACCCAAGTTATATGAATGGCTGTTCCAGTTGCGCAGTAAGCAAAAAGTCATGGAGCAGGTTCAACTATTGCAGCCGCTGGTACACATATCCGGACGCTTTTCCGCGGCGCGACACTATCTGGGTGTGGTTCTGCCATTGGCATGGCACCCGCGTAATCGCAATGCACTGATTGTGTGCGACCTGCATCAGGAAACCCTACCGTTACTAAGGGAAAGTGCCGAAGTCCTACGCGAACGTTTGTACACGCGGCATGATCAATTGCTTGAAGGGCAATTACCGGTTCCGCTCAAGTTGGTGCAGATCAACCGCTGCCCGGTTGTCGCTCCGCTGTCGGTATTGCGCCCAGCTGATCAGCAACGACTGGGCATCGATTTGGCCTTGCTGCAATCGCGTGCCGATCAGTTGATTAATCAGCGCGCACACTGGGAAGGTAAGCTTGAGCCTATCTACGGCAGTGAACATTTTGCTGCGGTAGAAGATCCTGAGCAGCAGTTGTATGAGGGTTTCATCGGTGACCGCGACCGCCGTCTGTGCGAGCAAGTTCGCACCTTGGACCCTGCTCAATTAGGCCACGGGCATTGGATGTTCGATGATCAACGCCTGCCGGAGTTATTGTTCCGTTACCGTGCCAGAAACTTCCCTGAAACCTTGAACAGCGAAGAGCGCCAGCGTTGGTATGGCTTCTGCCAGCAGCGCCTCAGCAACCCGCAGTGGGGCGCGCCCAACACGTTGGGCGATTTCGAAAAGGCCAGGCTCGCCGCCTGGGCCACCGCCGACGAGGCCGGCCGACGGGTACTCGGCGCTTGGCAGGTGCACGCCGAACTTCTGCGGGAGCGGTTTGCTATCAATGCCTGAGTGCAAAACAAAAACGCCGGCAACATGCCGGCGTTCTTGTTTGTATAAGCAGTGGATGCTGTGGATTATCAGTCCAGCAGGCTAGCCCAGCTTTCAACCACGTCGCCACCCCATTTGGCTTTCCATTCTTTCAGGGTTTTGTGGTTGCCGCCTTTGGTTTCGATCACTTCACCATTGTGCGGGTTTTTGTATTGCTTGACTTTACGTGCACGCTTGGTGGCAGTAGGTTTAGCCGAGCCGCGTGGGCCTTTGCTCAATTTGGCATCTGGGTCGAGCAGGGCAATGACGTCGCGCAGCGACTTGGAGTATTCACCCATCAGGTTGCGCAGTTTGCCTTCGAACTCCAGTTCTTTTTTCAGCTTGTCATCCTGAGACAGGTTGGCCAGGCGGGCCTGAAGTTCCTTGATGGCTTCTTCGGTAGCGCGGTACTCGTTGATCAGGGACATGGAGTGTTCCTTAATGCGTGTTCAGAAATGAGTGAGGCAATAATAGACAGCCCATAGTCTCAAGTAAACATAATATTCAACGCGCAGCAGCAATTAACGATGTGACAAAATATCTCAGGATTAAAAAAAATTTACATAGGTTGAGCAGTAACTCAACGCGGTTCGCAGTGTGAGCTCAAGCGAGGGCTTGCGGCATCTGTGCTCGGATGTGCCGACGGCCTGCGCAATGATTACTGCGTTTTTCCGGGCGTGCCGTTAGAATGAGCGCCTTTGCGAAGTTCTGGAGTCTTGATTCATGCGCACCTATCGTCTGGTGATCGCTTGCCCCGACCGTGTCGGCATCGTGGCGAAAGTCAGTAATTTCCTGGCCCTTTACAATGGCTGGATCAACGAAGCCAGCCATCACTCCGATGAGCAGAGCGGCTGGTTCTTCATGCGTCATGAAATTCGCGCCGAATCGCTGCCATTCGGTATCGAAGCTTTCCGCGAAGCTTTCACGCCAATTGCCGAAGAGTTCTCCATGACCTGGCGTATCACTGACTCGGCGCAAAAAAAGCGCGTCGTGCTGATGGCCAGCCGCGAATCGCACTGCCTGGCTGATCTGCTGCACCGCTGGCACACCGATGAGCTCGATTGCGATATCCCATGCGTGATCTCCAACCACAACGACCTGCGCAGCATGGTCGAGTGGCATGGAATCCCGTTCTTCCATGTGCCGGTCGACCCCAAGGACAAAGCCCCGGCTTTCGCCGAAGTGTCTCGCCTGGTGCAGGAGCATGCCGCTGACGTCGTGGTGCTGGCGCGCTACATGCAAATTCTGCCGCCGCAGCTGTGCCAGGATTATGCCGAGAAGGTCATCAATATCCACCACAGTTTCTTGCCATCGTTCGTAGGTGCCAAACCCTACCATCAAGCGGCCCTGCGGGGTGTCAAGCTGATCGGCGCAACCTGCCACTACGTGACCGAAGAGCTGGATGCCGGCCCGATCATCGAGCAGGATGTGGTGCGGGTTAGCCATGCCGATAGCATCGAAGACATGGTCCGCTTCGGCCGCGACGTCGAGAAGATGGTGCTGGCCCGCGGCCTGCGTTATCACTTGGAAGACCGGGTGCTGGTCCACGGCAACAAGACTGTGGTATTCGACTGATTGGTGTTGGGGGCCGCGCTGCGGCCCCTGTCAATTGGGAGCGATAAAGCAGTGGCAAGATCGCGTAATTCACCTACCGCTTCACCACCGCCTACTTTGGGCGAAGGCTGCCTGGCCCGTTATGACCCCCAGGCGCTGGGCGAAGAGGACGGCACCGAGTTCCCAGGTGCCGAACAACTATGGCGCCAGCTCAACCCGCCTGACGCCTCCAGCGCTCCAGCAGAGGGCGTGCCACCAGGCAGACGAATACCGGCCCGCCCGCCAGCAGATAAAAGTAATACGTGATCGCTCGCCAGATCAGGATTGCCGCTGCCGCTGTCGAACTGCCAACCAGGGGTGCCAGCAGGCTGGCCGAGGTCAGCTCGGCGGCACCGGCCCCCCCTGGTAACAAGCTGAATTGCCCGGCACTGAGCGAGAGCATCTGGACGAGAAAGCTGGGTATCCATGACAGTTCAGCCCCCAGCCCCTGAAGCACCAGGTACAGCACGCTGTAGCGCAGGCTCCAGTGAACGCAGGTGAGGGCGAATACCAGCGCCAGGGTGCGCTTGGGCAATTGCCAGGTCTGCGCCAGCGCGGCTATGAAATGCAGCAGCTTACGAGCCCAGCGGCGCCTGCGTCTGCCTGCCACGCCCAGGCGCTTGAGCAGGCGCCCGTTCAGGCGCATCAGCGCGCGGCGATAGCGCAACAGCGCCAAGATGATGGCCAGGGCGACGCATAGCAGTAGAGCGCTGCCCAACAACATGCTTTGCTGGCTTCGACCAAGGCGATGAAACAAGGCATAGCCAGCAATTGCCAGCATCGCGCAGAAGAAGAACAACAGGTCATTGAGTTGGTCGGCGGCGAACACTGCGCCGCTTCGGGCCGGGCCTATGCGGTTGCGGGCCAGCAGAGCCATGAGCGTGACCGGGCCGCCGCTGCCACCTGGGGTGGTGCAGATGGCGAACTCCGTTGCCATGATCACACCGAGGCTGCGGGCGTGGCTTAGCTGCTTGCGTTGCTGGCCGAGCAACAGCCGTAGGCGCATGGCATTGATGACCCAACACAGCAGAATCATCCCCAGCAGCGTCAGCAGCAAGCTCGGATCGAAAGCCATCAGCCTGGGCCACAGCTCGCTGCCCCCCAACAGCATCGGCACCAGCATGGCGCCGGCCAGTGCCAGTGCCAGCCAGCCGAAGCGGTTCATGCGACCACCTGGCGCTCCAGCCAGGTCGACTTGGTCAGCGGTTCACGGCCTTGCAGCAGTAGCTTGTCCAGGGTTCGCAACCAGTAGTCGCGGGATGAGCGGTGGCGCATGTCCACCGGGTGCAGCCCCAGACGCAAGGTGTCGGCACTGCGCCAGCGGCGGCATTGCCAATCGCTGACGATTTTCGAAAGCCCTCTGCGCCATGCACTGCGCGCGCTCCATACCAGCCCCGGCGCCTCATAGGCGGTAAAGTCTGGCAAGCGATACAGGTGCTGGGGGGTGCTGGTGTAGCGCAGCGGCAACTGGCTGAGTGCCTGGCGGGTACCTTGGCTCATCAGCCAGGCGGGGGCGACGAAGCCGGCAACCGGCCAGCCCTGGGCGTTGAACACCTCCAAGCCCTGCTCGAGGCGCTGCATCGCTTGCGCTTCGTTCAGGCCATAGAACTCACCTTCATGGGTGTACACGCGGCGCATGAAGTATTCGCCCAGGCTGCGGGGGGCGGGGCCTTCGTCGGCATGATAAAGGCCGTGCAGCGCCAGCTCGTCGCCCCGTGCCAGGCGCCGCTCGAGCAGGCGACAGAACGCGGGGGAGTGGGTAAGGAGGTTGCGGTGATGAAAATCTGGAACGACCAGCCAAGTCATTGGGACATTGCCCATCTCGTCCACGGCCTGCACGAAGGGCTGGTAGTCGGGCCAGGTTTCTGGCGCTACATCGTGCAGCACCAACATCACGCTGGTGGAATTGCTGCCGGCCTCAACCATGGGCGCGCACCTGCGGCTGGTGGCCGAGCACGGCCTGGTATTGCTCCAGCAGGCCATCAACCACGTGATCCCACGAATAATGCTGCTCCACATGCTGGCGCGCCTGGGCGCCGAGCTTGCGCACGCCTGCTTCGAACACTTCGCGCACTGCCTGGGCCATGGCCTGGGCATCGTTAGCCCGGCACAGTTGCCCACACTGATCATTGACGATTTCGCCGAAGGCTCCGGCGCGTACCGCGACCACCGGGGTGGCGCTGGCCATGGCCTCGAGTATCACCAGGCCAAAGGTTTCCTGGTCGCCGGCATGCACCAGCAGGTCGGCGCTGGCCATCAGCCGGGCTACCTCTTCTGGGGGGCGGAACTGGTCCATGACACTGACGTTGTCGGGCACATTGGCCGGCATGTTCGAGCCCACCAGCAGCAAGTGGTACGGGTGCCCCAAATGCTGCATGCATTGCAGCAGGACGGGCAGGTTCTTTTCACGGGAGCCGCGCCCGGCGTAAATCAACAGGCGGCTGGTATCGGCGATGCCCAGCTCGGCACGCAGTTGCGGGTCGCGACGGGTAGGGTGGAAGGTGTTCAAGTCTACGCCCAGGCGCTGAACGTGCACATCACGCACCCCCAGCCTGCGCAGCTTTTCGGCCATCACCAGGCTCGGCGCCAGTACCCGGTCGAAGTTGCCGTAGAGTTTGCTGACATAAGCTTCGGCATTGGGTGTGAACCAATTACCCATGCGGTTGCTTACCAGCAGGGGTAAGTCTGAGTGGTAGAAACCGATCACCGGGACGTCCAGCTTGCGCCGGGCCTCAAGCGCCGCCCAGGCGGTCAGGTAGGGGTCGCCCACTTCGATCAGGTCTGGCTGCAGCTGGCGCAGCACATTGCACCAGGGGGCCAGGCGCACGGGAAACCGGTAGCCCTTGCCGAAAGGCAGGGGTGGCGCGGGGACCTGATAAACGCCATCGGCATGAGTAGCACTGGCGCCGGGTATCAGAAGGCTGTGCTCCACGCCGGCAAGGGCGCCGAGACGGTGGTGTTTGGCATCGAGGTATGTCCGCACGCCGCCGCTGGCGGGAGCGTAGAACATGGTGATGTCGGCGATGTGCACGATCAGCATCCCTCCGGGATCGTATTCAGGTCTGTCATCTGCCGTTAAGGCCGGTGATGACGCGCCTAAAGATTGACCTGACTGAAGGATAGTTTGTTCGATCGGAGTAGGGCACCGGCTTTGCCGGTGTTGGCGGGTAATCCCGCACCTACGCGGGCCGCGCGTGCTCCGGGAAAGGGAGCGGCTCGAGCCGCGAAGCATGCAGCGCGAGAGGCTAGTGACAGTGCCCGCAAAGCAGGCACTGTGGAACACAGTCAGATGCGGAAACTGCCGACCAGATGCTTGAGGCGAGTGGCTTGTTGTTCCAGATCAGAGCAGGCGCGCAGGGTGGCCTGCAAGTTCTCGACGCCTTCCTGATTGAGCAGGTTGATCTCATTGATATCCATGTTGATCGACTCGACCACCGCCGTCTGCTCTTCGGTGGCGGTGGCTACCGATTGGTTCATGCCGTCGATTTCGCCGATGCGCACCGTCACGCTGTCCAGGCGCTCACCAGCCTGGTTGGCGATCTGCATGCTGTCCTGGCTGTGGCGCTGGCTTTGGCCCATGGTATCTACCGATTCGCGGGCACCAACCTGCAGCTCTTCGATCATGCTCTGCACCTGCTGCGCCGACTCCTGGGTGCGGTGGGCCAGGTTGCGCACCTCGTCGGCGACCACGGCGAACCCGCGCCCGGCCTCACCGGCGCGTGCAGCTTCGATGGCCGCGTTGAGCGCCAGCAGGTTGGTCTGCTGGGAAATGCTGGTGATCACCTCGAGAATCTGGCCGATGTTCACGGTCTTGCTATTAAGTGTTTCGATGTGCGCACTGGAGGTGACGATCAGGTCGGACAGGCGGTTCATCGCCGCGATGTTACGCTCCACCACCTGCTGACCTTCCTCGGCCAACAACCGTGCAGAGCTTGCATGCTGCGAGGCCTGAGCTGCATTGCCAGCGATTTCCTGAGCAGCCGCGCCCAGCTCATTGATGGCTGCGGCGACACTGTTGGTGCGGTTGGACTGTTCGTCGGAATTGGCCATCGACGAGTTCGATGCGCTGATTACCCGCAGGGCGACTTCGTTGACGTGCTCGGTAGCCGAGGACACTTCACGGATCGAGCCGTGAATACGCTCGACGAAGCGGTTGAAAGCCTTGCCCAAGATGCCGAATTCGTCATGATTGTGGATGGTCAGGCGCTTGGTCAGGTCACCTTCGCCTTCGGCGATGTCTTCCATGGCGCGGGTCATGGTATGCAGCGGCTGCATCAGAACGCGGATCAGTAGGCCGAGCAGGCCAATGATGATCACCACGGCCACCACGGTTGCGATCACTGCCGAGGTGCGGAAGGTGCTGAGCATGGCAAAGGCTTTGTCCTTGTCCAGCGACAGGCCGATATACCAGTTGGCGGCAGGCAAGCCTTTGATCGGGGTGAAGGTCAACAGGCGTGCCTGGCCGTCGCTGACCACTTCTGTCAGTGCACCCGACAGTTGCGGTGTGTGCTGCGGGAACAGGTCCGACAGCGATTTCATCACCAGATCCTTGTCGGGGTGAACCAGGATCTTGCCCTGGTCGTTGACCAGGAAGGCATAGCCCATGCCGCCGAAGTTGAGCGAGTTGATGATCTGCACCAGGCCATCGAGCGCCAGGTCCCCACCTACCACGCCGACGTTGCCTGCGACCTTGCTCAGGATGCCGATAACCATCTTGTTGGTAGTCAGGTCGATATAGGGCTCGGTCAGAATCGCCCCTTGGGCGTTCATGCCGTCCTTGTACCAGGGCCGGGTGCGCGGGTCGTAGCCATCAGGCATCTTGGCATCGGGGCGTACACTGAAGCCACCATCGACCTTGCCCAGGTAGACCGTGAGAAAACTTGAGGTCAACGCATTCTGGCCCATCAGTGTTTCGGCATTGGCAGGCTGTTGAGCAATGTTCTGCGCCAGGTTTTCAACCAGCTTGATCCGGCCATCGAACAGGTTGCGGATGTTGGTTGAAGTGGATTCGCCCATTTCAGCCAGGTAGTTCTCGAGGTCTGCGCGGATTGCATTACGCTGAAGATAGTCGTTGTACAAAGTGAACAGGCTGAAGGCAAGTATCACGATCAAAGAGGCAGCCCACAGAATCTTGTGGCTGAAACGCAGGTTTTTGTTCATGGCGTAATCGGTTCCGCTAAGGTCTTTTATCGAGCGGTCGCGCGCTAGGCGCTGACGGTGCAACACCCCGAAAATTCCTTTTTCGAAAGCTCCGGTCCTATCTAGGCGAATATCAACTGAAGGTATCGGCTGAACTAAGCTAAAGCTTGAGCGAGGATTCAAAGAGATGTCGGAAATTTCTTCCATAGTTGTAGGCTCTGATCCGGGCGGTCAACCGGTTCAGCAACCCATGCGCCTTGCCAATCGTCACGGCCTGATCGCTGGCGCCACCGGGACTGGCAAGACGGTGACCCTGCAGCACCTGGCGGAAGTGTTCAGCGACGCGGGTGTAGCGGTGTTTGCGGCAGATATCAAAGGCGACCTGTGCGGTTTGGGGGCGGTAGGCACGCCCCACGGCAAAGTGGCCGAGCGAATTGCGGGCATGCCGTGGCTGGGCTACACGGCAAAAGCCTATCCAGTGTCGCTGTGGGATGTTGCCGGGCAGTCCGGCCACCCGTTGCGCACCACCCTCAGCGAGATGGGGCCATTGTTGCTGGGTAACCTGCTGGAGCTGACCGATAGCCAGCAGGCTGCGCTGTATGCTGCTTTCAAATTCGCAGACCGTGAAGGCTTGCTGCTGCTTGACTTGAAAGACCTCAAAGCCCTGTTGGCGCACCTCAAAGACGATCCGCAATTGCTCGGCGAAGACAGCGCGTTGATGACCACCGGCTCCACGCAGGCACTGCTGCGGCGGTTGGCCACCTTGGAGCAGCAAGGCGCTGAAGCCTTGTTTGGCGAGCCGGCGCTGCAATTGGAAGACTTAATTCGGCCTGACACCGATGGCCGTGGACGCATCCATTTGCTAGACGCTAGCCGATTGGTGCATGAGGCACCGAAAGTTTATGCCACCTTCCTCTTGTGGCTGCTGGCCGAGCTTTTCGAACAGCTACCGGAGCGCGGTGATGCCGAAAAGCCGGTGCTGGCGCTGTTTTTCGATGAGGCACACCTGTTGTTCAACGGCACGCCAAAAGCGTTGCAGGACCGCCTTGAGCAGGTGGTACGGCTGATTCGCTCGAAGGGCGTGGGGGTGTATTTCGTCACTCAGTCGCCCAGTGACCTGCCCGATAGCGTATTGGCGCAATTGGGCTTGCGCATCCAGCACGGCTTGCGCGCTTTTACCGCCAAAGAGCAGAAATCGCTCAGGGCTGTGGCTGATGGCTTTCGTCCTAACCCTGCATTCGACAGCCTGGCAGTGCTGACAGAGCTGGGGATTGGCGAGGCATTGGTCGGCACGCTGGAAGACAAAGGTACGCCGGCCGTGGTTCAGCGGGTGCTGATCGCGCCACCGCAATCGAGGATAGGGCCGTTGACGGCAGCCGAGCGCAGCGCGCTGATTGCGGCTTCACCCCTGCTTGGGCGGTATGACAAGGTCATTGATCGGGAGTCGGCCTACGAAATGCTCACCCAACGTAAAGGTGAGCCGGTGGAGCCTGTGCCTGTGCCTAAGGCCGATGAAGAGAGCTTTGCCGACAAGGCGGGCGAGTTTCTGCAGAGTGCGGCGGGGCAGGCGATCAAGTCGGCGGTGCGCCAGGCGGCCAATCAACTGGGCCGGCAGTTGGTGCGCGGGCTTATGGGCTCGTTGCTGGGCAGCAAGAAACGTTAGGTTGACCGGTGCAGGCATTGTGCAAGCAACGGTTTTTTCTAACCGCGCCTGCCTATTGGCGGGTAAAGCGGTGCCATGCACCGCTTTACATGCTTTACGGCTAAGGCCGCTCCCGCAGTGCCTTTTTTAGGCCAGCGCCTTCGATGCCAGCCAGAACAGACCAGCGGCCAGGCCCATCGAAGCAGGTAGGGTCAGCACCCAGGCCAGCAGGATGGTCTTCACCGTGCCGCCTTGCAGGCCGCTCTTGTTGGCGACCATGGTGCCAGCAACGCCGGACGACAGCACATGGGTGGTCGACACTGGCAGGGCGAACACGTTGGCCATGCCGATGGCGCACGCTGCGGTGATCTGCGCCGACATGCCCTGGGCGTAGGTCATGCCCTGCTTGCCGATCTTCTCTCCGACGGTGAGCACCACACGTTTCCAGCCGACCATGGTGCCCAGGCCCAAGGCCAGGGCGACGGCCACGATCACCCAGAAGGGAGCGTATTCGGTGGTCGCGGTAAGGTCTTTGCGCAGCTTCTCGAGGTCTGCCTTTTCGCGGGCATCCAGGCCAGGCAACTTGCCGACTTTTTTCGCGGTGTCATCCAGGCACAGCAGGTAGCGGCGCACTTCAACGCGCTTGTCGGCATCCAGGGCGTGGTAGTCGGTCACGCCTTGCAGCGAGGTCTGCAGCGCAGCAATGGTCGGTTCGGTCTGCTGCGGGTTGCAGCTGAACTGCTCGGGCAGGTCGGTCGACTTGGCCTTGCCCAGTGCCAGGAACTCACCCAAGGTGGCAGCGTTGCGCTCGTAGAACTGGCTCATGTGCAGCGTGGCGTCGCGGGTCCGTTCGATCTGATAGGTGGTGCTGTTCAGATCGAGAACGAACTTGGCCGGGACGATACCGATCAGTACCAGCATGATCAGGCCGATGCCTTTCTGGCCGTCGTTGGAGCCGTGTACGAAGCTCACGCCCATGGCCGAGATGACCAGGACCAGGCGGTTCCAGAATGGCGGATGCTTCTTGTCGTCGAGCTTGCGGCGTTGTTCTGGCGTCTTGTGCATCTTCGACTGCGGGCGCCACCACTTAAGGCCAATCAGCACCAGCGCAGCGACGGCAAAACCTGCGATCGGCGAGACCACCAGCGACATGGCGATGTCGATCGCCTTCTGCCAGTTCACGCCGTCGCCCAGCGGGATGTCGTTGATCAGCGCATTTGCCAGGCCCACGCCGAGGATCGAGCCGATCAACGTATGCGAGCTGGAGGCAGGAATGCCGAAGTACCAGGTGCCGAGGTTCCAGGTGATGGCGGCGGCCAGCAACGAGAAGACCATGGCCAAGCCATGCCCTGTATTCACGTTGATCAGCAGCTCGACCGGCAGCAGGTGCACGATGGCATAGGCCACCCCGACCCCTCCGAGCAAAACGCCGAAGAAGTTGAATATGCCGGAGAAGAACACGGCAAGGTGTGGGGGCATGGCTTTGGTATAAATGACAGTGGCTACCGCGTTGGCGGTGTCATGAAAGCCATTGATGAACTCGAATGCGAGCACGAAGGTCAAGGCGAGTAGCAAGCTCACCAACACCCAGGCATCCAGTCCGCTGAATAAATCGATCATGAAGGTTGTCTGGCGGTCATAGGGGGGGCGGATTATGCCAGAAAACCTTGGCAATCGATGCACCCGCTGAAGACCGGTCACAGCAGTCTGAGCGGCTTCTTACCCCGGAAGCTCCCTTGGTCGAGTGTAGGAAAATCCCTTAAAACCCATCAAAAGGTGGAAAAATCGCCCATCTACCGAGAAAAACCATACTTAAACAAAATTCAAACGAGCGTATGAAATTTGTGTAATTCCATTTCATGCTCAGCCTTTGGATAATGATCGGCCTTGGCCAGGGTGATCCGGTGCAATGCTGCTGTTAACACCTCGGCCATTCAGGGGTGTTCGCCACGCAGCTCCTTTTCCATTTTTTCGAGTTCCTGGCTGAAGGCCTGGTCCTGAACGGTAGCGCGTTTACGCCAGGGTTTGCGATCCGGCTCCGGTTGCGCCGCATAAGTGGTGACTTCACCACCATAAACTTCCGTGTAACGTTCAGCCTGGCGCTCGAGTTCCGCGCGCAGTTCTTCTTTCGTCACAGTAGTACCTTAATGAGTGATTGTGAGTGATATTGCAAGCAAGCGTAAGTTGCCCAGGCGTTCGCCGCATGTATAGGCAGACTAAGGGCTGACGCCAGTATTCAGTCACGCAGGAGCGCATCCCAGCCGGGATCCGAACATGACAACTACTGCTTTGCCAGTAAGGCTATTTACGCAAATGCGTGCAAACTTTCAAGGCCAGTTATCGGCCGTACAAACTTTGAGCAGGCAAGGCTGTGAGAGTTCGTAAAAGTTTTTTGCGACAACAGAAATAAAACGGCCCCGCACTAGGCGAGGCCGTTGCCTGGGACTTCGACGGTGGGTACCTGACCAGTCTCTCCAAAGAAGCCACATGTGGCAGGAGAAAGGTATAAGTAAATTTGTCAGCGGTCAATTGCGATTATCGGCCGTTCGTTCGATAATCGCACGAGCTAGCGATTTATTTGAGGTGCGCGATGAACGACGAAACCACCGCCTATGACCACGCCAACCCAGAGCCTGTGCGGCCGAGCCTTACGGCGCTGGCGCCGCCTATCGTGGCGTCACCTGCCAAGCGTATCCAGGCATTTACTGGTGACCCGGATTTCATGACCTCACTGGCCCGCGGGCTGGCAGTTATCCAGGCTTTTCAGGAGCGCAAGCGCCACCTGACCATCGCGCAGATCAGCCATCGCACCGAAATCCCCAGGGCGGCCGTGCGTCGCTGCCTGCACACGCTGATCAAATTGGGCTACGCCACCACGAATGGACGGACTTATTCGCTGCTGCCCAAAGTGTTGACCTTGGGCCACGCCTACCTCTCGTCCACACCACTGGCGGTCTCGGCTCAGCCCTATCTGGACCGCATCAGTGATCAGTTGCACGAAGCAGCCAACATGGCCACTCTGGAAGGCGACGACATTCTTTATATAGCTCGTTCGGCCACGGTGGAGCGGCTGATTTCGGTGGACCTGTCGGTAGGCGGGCGTTTGCCGGCCTATTGCACATCCATGGGGCGGATTTTGCTGGCGGCGATGGACGACACCAGCCTGCGCGAATACCTCGAGCGTGCAGACCTCAAGGCCCGTACCAGCCGCACCCTGAACGACCCTGATTCATTGTTCGCCTGCATTCAGCAGGTGCGCGAGCAGGGCTGGTGTGTGGTGGATCAGGAACTCGAGCAGGGCCTGCGGTCGATCGCAGTGCCGATCTATGATGCCTCTGGCCAAGTATTGGCGGCGCTGAATGTCAGCACACACGTCGGGCGCGTTACCCGTAGCGAGCTGGAGCAGCGTTTCCTGCCCATTCTGTTGGCGGCCAGCCGTGACCTTTGCCATCAGTTGTTCGGTTGACGAAGCGATGTCGAGGTTTCCTGTTCGATAAACGCACAGTGTCGCTCCCGGTGAATTGCGCCTCCCCCAAACGCTGATTAATGTCTCTCGCAACGGTCGGCACAGCCGACCGATACAAGAAAAACATTCGAGGCGCATTCCATGACCACTGTCACTCAACTGCTGCGGCCGCACCCGTTTGCAGTTCCGTTGTATCCAGGCTGACTCAGGCCGCCCTGCATCGCTATTGAAGCCCTGTACTGTTTGCCAAGTGCACAGGCCCAACCGTGCCCACATTCTGGATAACAACAATGAACCAACCCCATGCTGTCGGGAACAATCTCGACGTCCAGTCGTTCATCAATGAACAACCCCTTTCACGCTATCAGTGGCGTGTGGTGATCCTCTGCTTCCTGATCGTTTTCCTCGATGGCCTCGATACTGCGGCCATGGGCTTCATTGCGCCCGCCTTGTCCCAGGAGTGGGGCATCGACCGCGCCAGCCTGGGCCCGGTGATGAGTGCCGCATTGATCGGCATGGTATTCGGTGCCTTGGGTTCGGGGCCGCTGGCCGACCGCTTCGGACGCAAGGGCGTGCTGGTAGGCGCGGTGCTGGTGTTCGGTGGTTTCAGTCTGGCTTCTGCCTATGCCAGCAACGTCGATCAGCTGCTGGTATTGCGCTTTCTGACGGGCCTGGGCCTGGGCGCCGGCATGCCCAATGCCACCACGCTGCTGTCCGAATACACCCCAGAGCGTCTCAAGTCGCTGCTGGTGACCAGCATGTTCTGCGGCTTCAACCTCGGCATGGCCGGTGGCGGGTTCATCTCTGCGAAGATGATCCCAGTCTACGGCTGGCATAGCCTGCTGGTGGTCGGCGGCGTGCTGCCGCTGCTGCTGGTGGTAGTGCTGATGGTGTGGCTGCCGGAGTCGGCGCGCTTTTTGGTAGTGCGTAATCGCGGTACCGACAAGGTGCGCAAGACCTTGGCGCCTATTGCCCCGTCGGTGATCGCGCAGGCCGCCAGTTTCAGCGTGCCTGAGCAGAAGGCCGTAGCTGCCCGCAACGTGTTCGCGGTGATCTTCTCCGGCACCTATGGCCTGGGCACCGTGTTGCTATGGCTGACCTACTTCATGGGGCTGGTGATCGTTTACCTGTTGACCAGCTGGTTGCCGACGCTGATGCGCGACAGCGGCGCAAGCATGGAGCAGGCCGCGTTCATCGGTGCGCTGTTCCAGTTCGGTGGTGTACTCAGCGCAGTCGCGGTGGGTTGGGCCATGGACCGATTCAACCCGCACAAGGTCATCGGCATTTTCTACCTGCTGGCGGGGGTGTTCGCCTACGCAGTGGGTCAAAGCTTGGGCAACATCACGGTGCTCGCAACCCTGGTGCTGGTTGCTGGCATGTGCGTTAACGGTGCGCAATCGGCCATGCCGTCGCTGGCAGCACGTTTCTACCCAACCCAGGCGCGCGCCACAGGCGTATCGTGGATGTTGGGGATCGGGCGCTTCGGGGCCATTCTGGGTGCCTGGAGCGGCGCCACGCTGTTGGGGCTGGGCTGGAACTTCGAGCAGGTGCTGACGGCCTTGTTGGTGCCCGCGGCACTGGCGACGGTCGGCGTGATCGTCAAAGGCCTGGTAAGCCACGCTGACGCCACTTGATCCGGCGGGGGCTGCTGACGCAGCCCCTTTGAAAGACCGATAGCAGGGCAACATTTGGTTCGATAATCGCACCAATAGTCGATTATCGAATTGTAAGCGCCCCCCCTGTCTCCTTAATCTGGACCCAACGTAGCACCCCTGGCAGGAGAAGCCTGATGCGTGAAGTATTTATCTGTGACGCCATCCGCACCCCGATCGGCCGCTTCGGCGGCGCCCTGGCCGGCGTGCGCGCCGACGACCTGGCGGCGATCCCGCTTAAGGCGCTGATCGATCGCAACCCATCGGTGCAGTGGGACCAGCTTGACGAGGTGTTCTTCGGCTGTGCCAACCAGGCCGGTGAAGACAACCGCAACGTCGCGCGTATGGCCCTGCTGCTGGCCGGCTTGCCGCAGAGCATTCCTGGGGTGACCTTGAACCGTCTATGCGCCTCTGGAATGGACGCCATCGGCACTGCCTTCCGTGCCATTGCCAGTGGCGAGATGGAGCTGGCAATCGCTGGCGGCGTCGAATCGATGTCGCGTGCGCCATTCGTCATGGGCAAAGCCGAAAGCGGCTACTCGCGCAACATGAAACTTGAGGACACCACCATCGGCTGGCGGTTTATCAACCCGTTGATGAAGAGCCAGTATGGTGTCGATTCCATGCCGCAAACCGCCGACAACGTGGCTGACGACTATCAGGTTTCCCGCGCCGACCAAGACGCGTTTGCCTTGCGCAGCCAGCAGAAAGCGGCTGCTGCTCAGGCTGCGGGCTTCTTCGACGAGGAAATCGTGCCTGTGCGTATCGCTCACAAGAAGGGCGAAACCGTCGTCGAACGCGACGAGCACCTGCGCCCTGAGACCACCTTGGAAGCACTGACCAAGCTCAAACCGGTCAATGGCCCGGACAAGACCGTCACCGCAGGCAACGCCTCGGGCGTGAACGATGGTGCCGCCGCTTTGATTCTGGCATCGGCTGAAGCCGTGAAAAAGCATGGCCTCACCCCACGTGCTCGGGTACTGGGCATGGCCAGCGCCGGTGTTGCCCCGCGGGTGATGGGCATTGGCCCGGTGCCAGCGGTGCGTAAACTGACTGAGCGCCTGGGTGTTGCGGTCAGCGACTTTGATGTGATCGAGCTCAATGAAGCGTTCGCCAGCCAGGGCCTGGCAGTGCTTCGTGAGCTGGGTGTGGCCGACGATGCGCCGCAGGTCAACCCCAATGGCGGCGCGATCGCCCTGGGCCACCCACTGGGCATGAGCGGTGCGCGCCTGGTGTTGACTGCGCTGCATCAGTTGGAGAAGAGCGGCGGCCGTAAAGGCCTGGCGACCATGTGCGTGGGCGTCGGCCAAGGGTTGGCGCTGGCCATCGAACGGGTTTGACCGGTAGCGGCCTTTTCGCGACGTTTCGATGTCCTGGTGAACACGCTTCGCAGAGGAACCACGCCTCCTGCTGTGTGGCGTGATCATCCTGACTTCAAACCGGCGTGAAGAGGCCGGTACTTTTCGGGCAGGCCCAGGGCCATCCCGCAGGCTGAACGAGGTGTTACCAGGTGTGTCTAGACTTACCTGCAACCTATCAGGAGTAAACACGCCATGACCTCAACTCATTACACCGGTGAAGAGCGCAGCAAGCGCATCTTCGCCATCGTCGGCGCCTCATCAGGCAACCTGGTGGAATGGTTCGACTTCTACGTCTATGCCTTCAGCGCAATCTACTTTGCCGCCTCGTTCTTCCCTTCCGGCGACCCGACCGTGCAACTGCTCAATACCGCCGGTGTATTCGCTGCAGGCTTTCTGATGCGCCCGATCGGCGGCTGGTTGTTCGGGCGGCTGGCCGACCGTCATGGGCGCAAGAACTCCCTGATGATCTCAGTGCTGATGATGTGCTTCGGCTCGCTCATGATCGCCTGCCTACCAACCTATGCCAGCATCGGTGCTTGGGCCCCGGCGCTGCTGTTGCTGGCGCGGTTGATCCAAGGGCTGTCGGTGGGGGGCGAGTATGGCACCACCGCCACCTACATGAGTGAGGTGGCTTTGCGTGGTCAGCGTGGCTTCTACGCATCGTTCCAGTACGTGACCCTGATTGGCGGCCAGTTGTTGGCCGTGCTGGTGGTGGTGGTCATGCAGCAGCTGCTGAGCGACGAGGAACTGCGGGCGTGGGGCTGGCGTATCCCGTTCGTGGTCGGAGCCATCGCTGCGCTTATCTCACTGATGCTGCGCCGCTCGCTGCATGAAACCAGCAGCGCCGAAACCCGCAAGGACAAGGACGCAGGTTCGATCAAGGGGTTGTTCCGCAACCACACTGCAGCCTTCATCACCGTGCTGGGCTACACCGCAGGTGGTTCGCTGATCTTCTATACCTTCACTACCTACATGCAGAAGTACCTGGTCAACACGGCAGGGATGAACGCCAAGACCGCCAGTTTCGTGATGACCGGGGCGCTGTTCCTGTACATGGTGATGCAACCGTTCTTCGGCATGCTCTCCGACCGCATCGGCCGACGAAATTCGATGTTGCTTTTCGGTGCGCTGGGAACGCTCTTTACCGTCCCGCTGCTGATGGCGCTCAAAACCGTGAGCAGCCCATTCATGGCCTTCGTGCTGATCACCCTGGCGCTGTGCATTGTCAGCTTCTACACCTCGATCAGTGGCCTGGTGAAGGCCGAGATGTTCCCGCCTCAGGTGCGTGCGCTGGGCGTGGGCCTTGCTTACGCCGTGGCCAACGCAGTGTTCGGTGGCTCGGCCGAGTACGTCGCCCTGGGCCTGAAGACCATGGGCATGGAAAACACCTTCTACTGGTATGTGACGGCCATGATGGCGATAGCCTTCCTGTTCAGCTTGCGCCTGCCGAAACAGGCGAAATACCTGCACCACGATGACTAAGGACGTTGCATGAGCAACCAACTGTTCGACGCCTATTTCACCGCCCCGGCCATGCGCGAGGTCTTCTCCGATCGCGGGCGCTTGCAGGGCATGCTCGATTTCGAGGCCGCACTGGCCCGTGCCGAAGCCGATGCCGGTTTGGTCCCGCACAGCGCCGTGGCGGCCATCGAGG
This sequence comes from Pseudomonas sp. KCJK9000, assembly GCF_046230725.1. Taxonomy (NCBI): domain Bacteria; kingdom Pseudomonadati; phylum Pseudomonadota; class Gammaproteobacteria; order Pseudomonadales; family Pseudomonadaceae; genus Pseudomonas; species Pseudomonas sp. KCJK9000. Next base: position 91,406 of record NZ_JBJJLN010000002.1, read on the forward strand.
CCGCCTGTCACGCTGAGCGCTATGATGTGCGTGCCCTGGCCGATGCCATTGCTACCGCTGGCAATTCGGCAATCCCATTGGTCAAGGCACTGGGCAAGGTAATCGCCAGTGGTGTGCCGGAAGCCGAGCGTTACGTGCACTTGGGCGCCACCAGCCAGGATGCGATGGATACCGGGCTGGTTCTACAGTTGCGCGATGCCCTGGAGCTGATCGAAACCGATCTTGGCAAGCTGGCCGATACGCTGGCCCGACAGGCGTTGCTGCATGCCGATACACCGCTGGTGGGCCGTACCTGGCTGCAGCATGCCACGCCTGTCACTCTGGGCATGAAGCTGGCTGGGGTGCTCGGGGCCCTGACCCGACATCGCCAACGCCTGCAGCAATTGCGCCCGCGTTTACTGGTGCTGCAGTTCGGCGGCGCTTCCGGGAGCCTGGCCGCGCTGGGCAACAAAGCCCTGCCGGTAGCTGAAGGGCTTGCCGCGCAACTCAAACTGGCGTTGCCTGAACAGCCTTGGCACACCCAGCGTGATCGCCTGGTGGAGTTCGCGTCGGTATTGGGCCTGGTGGCCGGTAGCCTGGGCAAGTTCGGTCGCGATATCAGCCTGCTGATGCAGACCGAAGCCGGTGAGGTGTTCGAGCCTTCGGCGCCGGGCAAGGGCGGGTCGTCGACCATGCCACACAAGCGCAACCCAGTGGGCGCGGCGGTGCTGATCGGCGCCGCTACGCGGGTTCCTGGCCTGCTTTCGACTTTGTATGCCGCCATGCCCCAGGAGCACGAACGCAGCCTTGGCCTGTGGCATGCGGAATGGGAAACCCTGCCGGACATCTGCTGCCTGGTCTCTGGCGCTTTGCGCCAGGCCCAGGTAATTGCCGAGGGTATGGAGGTGGATGCCGAGCGTATGCGTCGCAACCTGGACCTGACCCAAGGGCTGGTGCTGGCTGAAGCGGTCAGCATTGTCCTCGCTCAGCGCCTGGGTCGTGACCGCGCCCACCATTTGCTGGAGCAGTGCTGTCAGCGGGCAGTGGCCGAACAACGTCACCTGCGCGCGGTACTGGGTGATGAGCCGCAGGTCAGTGCCGAGCTGAGCGCCGAGGAACTCGACCGCCTGCTCGATCCTGCTCATTATCTTGGCCAGGCCCGCGTCTGGGTGGCGCGCGCCGTGGCCGAACATCAACGTTTGACTGCCTGAAGGAGATCGCTGTGGCGCATGTGCAACTGGCCGATGGCGTACTGAACTACCAACTTGACGGCCCGGCCGATGCCCCGGTGCTGGTATTGTCCAACTCGCTGGGTACCGACCTTGGCATGTGGGACAGTCAGATCCCGCTGTGGAGCGAGCATTTCCGGGTGCTGCGCTACGACACCCGCGGCCACGGTGGCTCGCAAGTCACCGAAGGGCCTTACAGCATCGAGCAGTTGGGCAAGGATGTGCTGGCACTGCTCGATGCACTGGGCATCGAGCATGCGCATTTCGTAGGCCTGTCCATGGGCGGCCTGATCGGCCAGTGGCTGGGCATTCATGCCGGCGCCCGCCTGCATAGCCTGACGCTTTGCAACACCGCAGCGAAGATCGGCAACGATGAGGTGTGGAATACACGTATCGACACCGTGCTCAAAGGCGGTCAGCAAGCGATGGTCGATCTGCGCGATGCCTCCATCGCCCGCTGGTTCACCCCGGCATTCGCCGAGCAGCAGCCACAGCAGGCCCAGCGCATCTGCCAGATGCTCGCGCAGACCAGCCCCGAGGGTTATGCGGCCAACTGTGCGGCGGTTCGCGACGCTGATTTTCGTGAGCAATTGGGCCGTATTCAGGTCGCTACGTTGATCGTTGCCGGTACCGAGGACGTGGTCACCACCCCCGAACATGGCCGCTTCATGCAGGCCGGCATCATCGGTGCCACCTATGCTGAGTTCCCAGCTGCGCACCTATCCAATGTCGAGATCGGCGAGGCGTTCAGCCGCCGGGTGCTCGACTTCCTGCTGGCTCGCTGAGGGATTGGCCATGGATGAGAAACAACGCTACGACGCCGGCATGCAGGTACGCCGTGCAGTGCTGGGTGACGCCCACGTCGACCGCAGCCTCGAGAAACTCAACGGCTTCAACGGCGAGTTTCAGGAAATGATCACCCGTCATGCCTGGGGTGATATCTGGACCCGCCCGGGCTTGCCACGGCATACCCGTAGCCTGATCACCATCGCCATGTTGATCGGCATGAACCGCAACGACGAGCTCAAGCTGCACTTGCGTGCAGCGGCCAACAACGGCGTGACCCGCGATGAGATCAAGGAAGTGCTGATGCAGAGTGCGATCTATTGCGGCATTCCAGCGGCCAATGCCACGTTCCACCTGGCCGAATCGGTGTGGGACGAGTTGGGCGTGGAATCGCGCGGCTAAGCCCCGCGCATGGCCACCGGCCCGGCATTGGCTTCTACCGCTTGCTTCAACGCCGGGCACAGACCCAGCATGAATGCTGCTTCAGCGACCACGAACAGCGGGCCTATGATCAGCCCGCTGATATCGTCGACGAATGCAGGTTTGCGGCCTTCGTAGTAATGCCCGACGAACTGAATGATCCAGCCCACCACGAAAGTCCCCAGCCCGGCACTGAGCCACACGGCGGTCGATTGCATGGCCAGTGCCTGGCCGATCCATAAGCACACCCCGAGCAGCAGGCCCATCACCAGGCCAAAGCGCACGTCCAGGCGCAGGTAGAACCACACCGAAGCCGCCGCGCCAAGCAGGGCAGGGGACAACCATATTCCCGCCAGCTCCCAGCCGGGTCGCGACATCAGGACCGTGACAGCGACCACTATCAGCGGGATGCCGACGAAGTGGGTGGCGATGTTGCGCGGGTCGCGGTGGTAGTTGGCGTATTGGCTCAGGTGTTCGACGAGGTTTTTCATTGTTGTTCCTCCCTGTGTGGCCGATATCTCGATATAGCTGAGAATAGCCTGCAGCGGCCACCATCATCAGCAGAGCGAATGGCAGCAGCGTGCTGGGAGCAATCGACGTCGCGCAATGTACCGAGCAAAAGTACAACGAACGCAGGGCCGGCAGGCCTCTGCGCGGGCAACCCGCGTAGAGGCCTGGGGTTCAGAGAAGATTCAGCGGGTAGCTTACGATCAAGCGGTTCTCGTCGAACGAGTTGGTGCTGAAGTCGCGGCGCATGGTGGAGTTGCGCCATTTCACGGACAGGTCCTTGAAGGTGCCCGACTGGATCACATAGGCCAGCTCGCTCTCGCGCGCCCATTCCTTGCCATCGGTCACCACGCCGCTGGTGACGTTATCACCCTTGATGTAGCGGTTCATCAGCGTTAGGCCGGGGATACCTACGCTGACGAAGTTGAAGTCGTGGCGCACCTGCCAGGAACGTTCCTTGGCATTGTCGAAGCTTGAGTTGTAGCTGTCGTTGGCCAGGGTGCCGCCACTGGTGCCGTTGACACGCATCCAGGCGTTGTCGCCACTGACTTTTTGCAGGCCAACGTAGAAGGTGTTGCCCTTGTAGCGGGCTGAGAGCATCGCCGACGCCGTGCGGTTGTCCAGTTGCCCTGCGCGCTCGGAGCCATCTTCCTTACCCCAGAAGTAGCCGAGGTTGGCGCCCAAGGTCCAGTCGCCAAGCGGTTGGCTGTGCACCAGGTTCAGGTATTGCTGGCGGTAGATGTCTTTGAGTTGAGCGTCCCACAGGCCGACCATGGTGCGCTTGTCGTTGAAGGTGTATTCACCACCTGCGAAGTTGAAACGATCGGATGTGACCGCCGCGCGGCCGGTCATCGACATGTCTTCCATGCTGGCGTCGTTACGCGGGCTGTTGGCGCGGAACTGGCCGCCATACAGGGTCAGCCCGTCGATCTCTTTCGAAGTGATCTGGCCACCGCGGAAGGTCTGAGGCAGCGAGCGGCCATCGTCCGAGCGCAGGATCGGCAGTACCGGCATCCATTCGCCGACCTTGAGCTCAGTTTGCGACAGCTTGGCTTTCAGGGCCACGCCCAGGCGGCCAAAGTCGTCAGCGGGACGGCCGTCATCGTGCACCGGCAGCAATTGGGTGTTGGTGGTGCCTTTGCCACCATCGAGCTTGACCGAGTACAGGCCCAGTACGTCGACCCCAAAACCGACGGTGCCCTGGGTGAAACCGGAACGTGCATCGAGGATGAAGCTCTGGGTCCATTCTTCGGCCTTGCCTTGCGGATGGGCTGGGTGGACGAAATTTCGGTTGATGTAGAAATTGCGCAGGTTGAGGCTGGCCTTGGCGTCCTCCATGAATCCACCGGTGTCGGCGGCGTAGACGGGCAGGGCGCAGGAGATGGCCAACAGGCCGGGCAGCAGCTGGCGTGCGGGTTGGGAAGTGCTCATCTGTCGTGGATCTCTTGTTGTTATGGTCGAACCGTTCTTGTGCAGGGCTGGCTGCAGCTGCGGTCTTCTTGATGAACGGATACAGCATTGCGTGGAGAATGTTGCGGGGCACTGTGGGGGTGAGGCAATTCGCCGCAAACGGTTTAGGGCGATAATCGAACGCTATGTTCCAGCTGGTTAATTTCACCCAATAAAAAGCCCAGCACGAGGCTGGGCTAGGGTGGGCTGCCAGAAAATCAGCCTTTGGGGGTAGTCGCCGAAGCCTGTTGGTTGGCTTGACCGGTTCGCTCGTACCAACCACCGCCGAGGGCTTTGTACAGGTTGACCTCGCTGGTCAGCTGCGCAAGACGATCGGTGATCAACGCCTGCTGGGCGCTGAACAGGTTGCGCTGGGCGTCGAGGAAGGTCAGGTTGCTGTCGATACCGATACGGTAACGGCGCTCGGCAAGGCGGTAGTAGTCCTGGTTGGCCTGGACCAGATCGCGCTGAGCCTGTAACTGCTCTTCGAAGGTCTTGCGTGCCGCCAGGCCGTCGGACACTTCCTGGAAGGCAGTCTGAACGGTCTTTTCGTACTTGGCGACGTTGATGTCCTTCTGGATCTTCGAGTAGTCCAGGCTCGCTTTGAGACTGCCTGCGTTGAAGATCGGCAGGTTGATCTGCGGCTGGAACAGCCAAGTGCCCTGGCCGCCGGAGAACAGGTGGCCCAGGTCAGGGCTGAGGCTGCCGGCATTGGCGGTCAGGCTGATGCTGGGGAAGAATGCAGCACGGGCTGCACCAATGTTGGCATTGGCGGCCTTGAGCAAATGCTCGGCTTCCTGGATGTCCGGGCGACGCTGGAGCAGTTCTGACGGCAGGCCCGCCGGGACTTCTGCCAATTGATCGGCATCGAGTTTCAGCGGCTGTGGCAGGTTGGCCGGAATGCTGGTTCCCAGCAGTACCGCAAGGCTGTTGGTGTCCTGAGCGATCAGGCGCTGATACTGCGAATACTTGACTCGGGCCCCTTCGACGGCGGTACGTGCCTGGCTCAGGTCGAGCGCCGACGCCACGCCGACCTCGTTGCTGCGGCGAGTCAGGTTGTAGCTTTCCTCGTAGGTTTTCAGCGTCTCCTGGGTCAGCTTGAACAGGGCCTGGTCGGCCTGCCAGGTGTAGTACGCATTGGCAACGCTGGCCACCAGGGCGATCTGCGTTGAGCGACGTGCCTGTTCACTGGACAGGTAGGTTTCCAGAGCTTGCTCGGTCAGGCTGCGTACGCGGCCGAACAGGTCAAGCTCGTAGGCGCTGACACCGAGGGTGGCCGAGTACTGGCTGGTGATGTTCGACTCGCCAGTGGTCGACATGTTGGCCGGCACACGCTGGCGGGTACCACTGGCATTGGCCGACACCGCCGGGAACAAGTCAGCGCGCTGGATGCGGTACTGGGCTCGGTAAGCGTCGATGTTCAAGGCCGCCACACGCAGGTCGCGGTTGTTTTCCAGGGAGGTCTGGATCAACTGCTGCAAGGCCGGGTCATTGAAGAATTGACGCCAGCCTTGTTCTGCAGCGGCGACGTCGGCCGACTCGGCCGGCGAATACGCCGGGCCTTGCGGCCACTGCGCAGGCACCGGGGACTCAGGGGTCTGGTAGTCAGGGATCAGCGAGCAGCCGCCGAGAATGAAAGCGGTTACCGCCAGGGACAATAAAGACTTGGTCATTGCCCAGCCTCATAACGTGGAGTTTCAGGGGTGACGTCTTTTTCCGGCTCTTTGCTGCCGAACAGTGACGACACTGTGACGAAGAATAGCGGTACCCAGAAGATGGCCAGGAGGGTCGCACTGATCATGCCGCCGATCACACCGGTACCGATGGCATGCTGGCTGCCGGCGCCTGCGCCGCTGGCGATGGTCAACGGTACCACGCCAAGGATGAACGCCAGCGAGGTCATGATGATCGGGCGCAGACGCATGCGGCATGCTTCGATAGCCGCGTCGTACAGGCTGCGACCCTGCTCGTGCAGTTCTTTGGCGAATTCCACGATCAGGATCGCGTTCTTCGCCGCAAGGCCGATGGTGGTCAGCAGGCCGACCAGGAAGTACACATCGTTGGAGAGGCCGCGCAGGCTGGTAGCGATCAGCGCACCGATGATACCCAGTGGGACCACCAGCACGACGGCGATCGGAATGGACCAGCTTTCATACAGCGCTGCCAGGCAGAGGAACACGAACAGTACTGAAAGGGCGAACAGCGCCGGCATCTGCGAGCCGGAGAGTTTTTCCTCGTAGGACATGCCGGTCCAGGAGTAGCCGACACCTGCTGGCAATTCACCGGCGATGCGTTCGACCTCGGCCATGGCTTCACCGGTGCTGTAACCCGGCGCCGGGGCACCGAGAATCTCCATCGCCTCGACGCCGTTGTAACGCGACAGTTTTGGCGAACCGTAGGTCCACTCGCCCTTGGCAAAGGAGGAGAACGGCACCATCTCGCCTGCGCCATTGCGCACGTACCACTTCTGCAAGTCTTCCGGGCTCATCCGCGAGTTGGCTTCACCCTGGATGTACACCTTCTTGACCCGGCCACGGTCGATGAAGTCGTTGACGTAACTGGCACCCAGGGCAATCGACAGGGTGTTGTTGATATCGGAGATGGTCACGCCCAAGGCGCTGGCACGTTCGTCATCGATGATCAGCTGATACTGCGGCTCATCGTTCAAGCCGTTAGGCCGCACGCCACTCAGGACCTTGCTTTGCGAAGCTTTTGCCAGGAACTGGTTACGCGCTTCCATCAGCTTGGCATGCCCGACACCACCACGGTCCTGAAGGAAAACGTCGAAGCCTGTCGCGTTACCCAGCTCCAGAACGGCAGGCGGGGCGAAGGCGAATACCATTGCATCACGGAAGGTGAAGAAGTGCTGCTGGGCGCGTTGGGCCAAGGCGAACACGCTGTTCTCCTGGGAACGTTCGCCCCAGGGCTTGAGCATGATGAAGGCCATGCCCGAGCTCTGCCCACGGCCGGCGAAGTTGAAACCGTTGACGGTAAATACCGAGGACACGGTGTCGGATTCGTCCTTGAGCAGGTATTCGCGCATCTGGTCGACCACCGCCTGAGTGCGTTCGGCACTGGAGCCTGCGGGTGTTTGCACCTGGGCAAACAGCACGCCCTGGTCTTCCTCTGGCAGGAACGCGGTAGGGATGCGCGAGAACAGCCAGATCATACCGACCACAATCAACGCGTAGGCCAGCAGGAACGGCACCTTGTTGCGCAGGATACCGCCCACGCTGCGTTCGTAGCCGTTGACGCTGCGGTCGAAGTTGCGGTTGAACCAGCCGAAGAAACCGCCTTTGGCCGTGTGGTGCTCACCCTTTTTCAGCGGCTTGAGCATGGTGGCGCAAAGGGCTGGTGTGAAGATCAACGCCACCAGCACCGAAAGGCCCATGGCCGAGACGATGGTGATGGAGAACTGCCGGTAGATGACGCCAGTAGAGCCACCGAAGAACGCCATGGGCAGCAGTACCGCCGACAGCACCAAGGCGATACCCACCAGGGCGCCCTGGATCTGCTGCATCGAACGCTTAGTTGCTTCCTTGGGCGGCAAGCCTTCCTCGGACATCACCCGCTCGACGTTCTCCACCACGACGATGGCGTCGTCCACCAACAAGCCGATGGCCAGAACCATGGCGAACATGGTCAGGGTGTTGATACTGAAGCCCGCTGCGGCAAGGATGCCGAAGGTGCCCAGCAATACCACCGGGACCGTCATGGTGGTGATGATGGTGGCGCGGAAATTCTGCAGGAACAGGTACATCACCAAGAACACCAGGACCACAGCTTCGATCAGGGTGTGAATCACGCCGCTGATCGATTCGGTGACCACTGGGGTGGTGTCATAGGGGAATACGGCCTTCACCCCAGGCGGGAAGAACGGCTCCAGATCGGCGATGGTCTGGCGCAGGGCTTTGGCGGTGTCCAGCGCGTTGGCACCGGTTGCCAGCTTGACCGCCAGGCCCGAGGCAGGCTTGCCGTTGAACTGCGCACTGACGGCGTAGTTTTCGCCACCCAGGCCAACCTGGGCGACATCACCCAGGCGTACCTGGGAACCATCGCTGTTGACCTTGAGCAGAATCTTCTCGAACTGCTCGGCAGTCTGCAGGCGGGTCTTGCCGATGATCGTCGCGTTAAGCTGGGTACCTGGCACGGCCGGCAGGCCGCCGAGCTGGCCGGAGGATACTTGCACGTTCTGTGCGGCCACTGCGGTTTTGACATCCACCGGGGTGAGCTGGAACTTGTTCAGCTTGGCCGGATCGAGCCAGATCCGCATGGCGTATTGCGCGCCGAACACCTGGAAGTCGCCCACGCCGGCAGTCCGCGAAATCGGGTCCTGCATGTTGGAGACGATGTAGTTGGCCAGGTCGTCCTTGGTCATGCTGCCATCTTCGGACACCAGGCCAATCACCATCAGGAAGTTCTTGACCGCCTTGGTGACCCGAATGCCTTGCTGCTGCACTTCCTGCGGCAGCAGTGGGGTGGCCAGGTTCAGCTTGTTCTGTACCTGCACCTGGGCGGTATCGGCGTTGGTGCCCTGCTCGAAGGTCGCGGTGATGGTCATGCTGCCGTCGGAGTTACTTTCCGACGATACATATCGCAGGTTGTCGATGCCGTTGAGCTGCTGTTCGATGACCTGCACCACGGTGTCCTGCACCGTCTGCGCCGAGGCGCCCGGGTAGGTCACGGCGATGGCGATGGCCGGCGGTGCGATGCTTGGGTACTGATTGATCGGCAGCTTCAGGATTGACAGGGCGCCGACCAGCATGATCACCAAGGCGATCACCCAGGCGAAGATCGGGCGATCGATAAAGAACTTCGACATGGTTTACTCCGCTTTGGCGTCTGCTTTCGCCGCGTTGGCCTGATCAGGGCTTTGCGGCTTCTTGACGTTGGTGGCATCGCTGACCTTGACCTCGACGCCTGGGCGTACATATTGCAGGCCTTCGGTAATCAGGCGGTCGCCGGGATTCAAGCCTTCCTCGATCAGCCAGTCGCTACCCAACGTACGGCTAGCCTTGAGCTGGCGCAGTTCCACCTTGTTTTCCTGGTTGACAACCAGTGCGGTCGGCGCGCCTTTGAGGTCACGCGTTACGCCCTGTTGTGGGGCCAGGATGGCATTGGCGTTGACCCCGGCCTTGAGCCGTGCGTGCACGAACATACCTGGCAGCAGAGTGTGATCAGGGTTGGGGAACAGCGCACGCAGGGTCACCGAGCCGGTGGTCTCATCGACTGCGACTTCAGAGAACTCCAAGCGGCCTTCCTGCTTGTAGAGGCTGCCGTCTTCAAGCACCAACTGCACCGAGGCGGCGTTGTTGCCGGCCTTTTGTAGCTGGCCGCTTTCCAGGTCGCGGCGCAGCTTGAGCAGCTCGGCGGTGGACTGGGTGACGTCCACGTAGATCGGGTCCAGCTGCTGGATGGTGGCCATGGCGTTGGTCTGGCCATTGTTCACCAGTGCGCCTTCGGTGACCGAGGACCGGCCGATCCGGCCGCTGATCGGGGCGAGGACCTTGGTGTAGCGCAGGTCGATCTGGGCACTTTTCAGCGACGCTTCGGCCTGCAATCGTTTGGCATTGGCATCGTCGAACTCTTGTTTCGACACCGCCTGCTCGCTCACCAGTTGCTTATAGCGTTCGGCCAGCGATTTGGTCGCTTGCAGATTGGCCTGAGCGTTGGCCAGGGTGGCTTCGTACACGGCAGGGTCGATCTGATAAAGCTGTTGGCCTTCTTTGACGTCGCTGCCTTCTTTGAACAGGCGCTTGAGGATGATGCCGTTGACCTGTGGGCGCACTTCGGCGATGCGGAAGGCGCTGGTGCGGCCTGGCAGTTCCGAGGTCAGGGTGAAGGGTTGCGGTTGAATGGTTACTACGCCGACCTGAGGAGCCTGCGCTGCAGGCGCGGCTTCTTCTTTCTTGCAGCCACTTAGCAGGGTTGCCAGGGCGACGGCGGAAACCAGAGCGGTAACGGCTGGCTTGAATTGCATGAGGATCCTCGGGTCGCTAGAGCAGGGAGACGCTCAAGAGTAATGGAAGAGTCTTGTCAGAAAAAAACTATCCGGTGGATAAATAGCTTACTAACGAATATACTTACATTCACGGTTGTTTGTAAATACTGCTGGTAGTACTTAGCTACTACCGTAGCCCTTGATTAGTTCATCCGTGAGGCACCCTGCAGAGGTGCCCTCGGCGGTTTACCCGTCTGCCAGTGCAGCCGGCCCCAGATGAGGTTGCACTGCCATGGTCCGTCGAACCAAAGAAGAAGCCCAGGAAACCCGCGCCCAGATCATCGAAGCCGCGGAGAAGGCTTTCTACAAGCGCGGAATCGCGCGAACCACCCTGGCCGACATCGCCGAGCTGGCGGGTGTGACCCGAGGGGCGATCTACTGGCATTTCAACAACAAGGCGGAGCTTGTGCAGGCGCTGCTCGACAGCCTGCACGAAACCCATGACCACCTGGCGCGGGCCAGTGAAAGCGAAGACGAACTGGACCCGCTTGGCTGCATGCGCAAGCTGCTGTTGCAAGTACTCACCGAACTGGTGCTGGACGCCCGTACCCGACGTATCAATGAGATCCTGCATCACAAATGCGAGTTCACCGACCAAATGTGTGAAATTCGCCAGCAGCGCCAAGGTGCGGTGCTGGATTGCCACGTAGGCATCAAGCTGGCCTTCGCCAACGCCGTGCGTCGTGGCCAGTTGCCCAGCGATCTGGATATCGAGCGCGCGGCCGTTGCCTTGTTCGCCTATATCGATGGGCTGATCGGGCGCTGGCTCCTGCTGCCGGACAGTTTCGATCTGTTGCGCGATGCGGAAAAATGGGTCGACACCGGGCTGGATATGCTGCGCTTGAGCCCGGCGCTGCGCAAATGACACTTTGTTAAGGATTGTGAGGAAGTGTTTCCCGACTGTATTAACGGGGGATTAACCCACGCACCTTCAGCGCCCACGCAACTGCCGATCAGGCAGGGCCAGTGCCGCCAGCAACCCCAGCAGCGCGATGCCCGCACTGCCCAGCAACACATGGCGGAACGTTGCCAGCAGCCTCATTTGCGTATCAGGGTCCGCCTGCCCGGCCTTGAGGCTGCCTAGCAGCGGGTTACCCAGCAACTCGAAGCCATCATGATGCAGCAGCGTCAGCAGCAGGCTGGACATGCACGCCACGCCCATGGCGCCTCCCAACGAACGGAATAGGTTGGTGGTGCTGGTGGCAACCCCGATATCCCTGCTGTCCACGGCGCTCTGTGTACCCACCAGCGACGTCGGGAACTGCAGGCCACAGGCGATGCCAGTCAGCAGCATGAACAGACCGCCGAGCATGGCCGATTGTGGTGGGGTGATGGCCATTGCGCAGATCGCCATGGGCATCAACAGTGCGCCTGCCAGAATTTGCGGTTTGAAGCGGCCGGTACGGCTGGTCATGCGACCACCGGTAAACGCGCCTATGGGCAGCCCCATTGCCAATGGCAACAGATGCAAGGCGGCGCTATCGGCACCGGCGCCGGTGATGCCCTGAAAGCGCAGCGGCATCAACATGGTCAACGAAATCGAATGAAAACTGGCGCAGAAGATCACCGCCCAGCACAGCACCGCCACCCGGTTACCGAACAGGCCCATTGGCAGTAACGGTTCCGGGCAGCGGCGCTCGTGGCCAATGAACAACGCCAGGCCGAATACTGCGCAGGCGAACAAGGCCAGCACCGAGGGCGCGGTCCAGGGTTGGCCCTGGCCGACCAGGGTGATGCCCAGCAGCAGGCTGCCCAGGCCAATAATCAATAGCGCGGCGCCTAGATAGTCGACCCGAGCTTGGCGATGCTGCACCGGCATGCCAGCCAGGGCGCGATGGATCGCCCAAAGCGCCACCAGGCCCAGCGGCAGATTGATCCAGAACACCCAGCGCCAGGACAGGTATTCGGTCAGCCAGCCGCCGAGCACTGGTCCAGCTACGCTGGCCACGGCGTACATGCTGCTGAAGTAGCCTTGGTAGCGCCCACGCTCACGCGGCGGCACGAAATCACCAATGATCGCCTGGCTCACCGACACCATGCCGCCGGCGCCTATGCCCTGCAGCACGCGCGCCATGACCAGTTGCGGCATGTTCTGGGCCAGGGCGCAGCCTATCGAGGCCAGGGTGAACAGGCTGATACCGGTGAGGATCATGCGCCGACGGCCATAGAGGTCGCCAAGCTTGCCGTAGATGGGCACGGCAATGGTCATCGCCACCATGTAGCCGGAGATGACCCAGGCCAACAAGCCGAAGTCGTCGAATTGAGCTGATATGGCCGGCATCGAGACCGCGACGATGGTCTGGTCCAGGGCGCCGAGGAAAATCGCCAGCATCAAGGCAGTCAGCACGTTGCGCAGAACGGTCGGGGGCAGGGCGGCGGTCACGGGGGCACCTTGTGTTGTAGAGCAGCGCGAATAGCCGGATTGTAACCTGAGTTAGGTAGCTTCCTATGTACTATCTGCATCGCCTATGCAAGATCGGCATTGGCGCATTCATCCAGCGCTGCATGGCCGCGTGATATCGTTGGTATGCCACAGAGGCTATAACCCGCGGCCCGCACCAGGTTGGTGCAGCAATTTGCCGCAGTGTTCGCAAGCCGCTGTCTCCACACCTTTTATTCCTCTGCCTGCATGTCGAGCATAACCGCCCAGATGGCGACGGTTGGAACAGGGCAGGTAGACCCGATTCAGGGGTCGGTAGCAACCGTTCAATTTCTACAGATATAAGCGGAGTGATCATGCCCAAGGCTTCCCACCAAGATCTGCGTTTTGCCTTCCGCGAGCTGCTCGCTTCAGGTTCCTGCTACCACACCGCTTCGGTGTTCGACCCGATGTCGGCACGTATCGCTGCCGACCTGGGTTTCGAAGTCGGCATCCTCGGTGGTTCGGTGGCCTCTTTGCAGGTGCTGGCCGCACCTGACTTTGCCTTGATTACCTTGAGTGAGTTCGTCGAGCAGGCCACGCGCATTGGCCGAGTGGCGCAGTTGCCGGTGCTCGCCGATGCCGACCACGGTTATGGCAATGCGCTCAATGTGATGCGCACGGTGGTAGAGCTCGAGCGCGCTGGCGTGGCTGCGCTGACCATTGAAGACACCCTCTTGCCCGCCCAGTTCGGGCGTAAGTCCACCGACCTGATTTCGGTTGAAGAAGGCGTGGGCAAGATTCGCGCGGCACTGGAGGCGCGTGTCGACTCGTCGCTGTCGATCATCGCCCGCACCAATGCAGGCGTGCTCAGCACCGAGGAAATCATTGTCCGCACTCAGAGCTACCAGAAGGCGGGTGCCGATGGCATCTGCATGGTCGGGGTGAAGGATTTCGAGCACCTGGAGCAGATTGCCGAGCACCTTAGCGTGCCGTTGATGCTGGTGACTTACGCCAACCCCAACCTGCGTGACGATGAACGCCTTGCGCGCCTGGGGGTGCGGATCGTGGTAGATGGCCATGCCGCCTACTTCGCAGCGATCAAGGCGACCTACGACTGCCTGCGCCTGCAGCGCGGTCAACAGAACAAGTCCGAAAACCTCAACGCTACCGAGCTTTCGCATACCTATACCCAGCCCGAGGACTACATCCGTTGGGCCAAGGAGTACATGAGCGTCGAGGAGTGATCGGCGTGGTGCCGCTCAGCTAACGCACGGCACTCAAGGTTGCGGTATGGGGCACGCAGTGCTCCTGCTCGCAACGGTGCGCTGCACTGGGCTGGCTGCGTAACAGCTCGGCGCGCCAACAGGCCGAACCGTACAACGCGGCGACAGCGATCAAGGCCATGGTCATGGCGACTCGTTTGGATTTGATGCCCATGTAACGCACCTCCTGTTTGGCGCGGCACTGACACCTTCAAGCATAGTCAATACAGATCGCTGTCCCATGGCGGTTCGTCCTTGAACCGGTGCGCCAGGAAATCCAGCATGCTGCGCAGCGTGGCAGGCATGTGCTTGCGGGAGGTGTAGACCGCATTCAGGTTCAACGCCTGTGGCTTAGCCTCGGGGATCAGGCGCAGCAATGCGCCGCTGCGCAGGGCATCGGCTGCCTGGTAGGTCGGCAGCATGGCGATGCCAGCGCCGGCCAGAGCCGCCCCCTGCAATGTCATGCTCTCGTTGGCGCTGATATTGCCTTGCACCGGGACGGCGACCTGTTGTCCTTCTACCTCGAAATGCCAAAGGCTGTGGCCGAAATAGGCGTGGGTCAGGCAATTATGCTGGCTCAGTTGCTCGACCCGCAGCGGCGTGCCGTGCTCACGCAGGTAGGCTGGTGCTGCGCAGATGACCGAGCGGCACAGGGTCAAGCGCCTGGCGATCAAGTTCGGATCCAGGTCATTGCTGGTGCGGATCGCCAGGTCAATGCGCTCATCCACCAGGTTGACCGTGCGATCGAGCATCTGCAGCTCGACCTTTACTGCAGGGTAGCGCCGCACGTAGTCAGCGATTGCCGGTGCCAGCTGGGCCTGGCCAAACGATGTACTGACGCTGATGCGCAGTGCGCCCCTGGGCGCATCGTTGGGTTGTTGCACGGCAGCTTGAAGGTCGCCGGCCAGCTCCAGCAACTGACGGCAGCGGGGCAGGGTCTGTTCACCGGCGGCCGTGAGGCTGAGCTTGCGTGTAGTGCGCTGCATCAAGCGTGCGCCTACCCAGTGCTCAAGCTCGGCCAGGTAGCGCGATACCACCGGTCGCGACAGCTGCAGGTGATCCGCTGCGGCGGACTGGCTACCCAAGTCGACGACGGTGACGAAAACGCGCATGGCGTTGAGACGGTCCATGATTTGCTCGATTTCAGAAACAAACTATGTTCGAGCATCGCATTTTTTGTGATGGATTGGGCAACTAAGCTGGCAGCCATCTTTCCTATCACAGGGCTTATCGATGTCGTTGCTTACACCTTTGCGTGGCCTTTTACTGGCATGTGTTGCCTTGGCCGGACCCGCGCTTGGCGCAATGCCTTTGCACCTGGATGTCTACAACCCAGGTGAACAGGCAATTTTTCCGGTCAGCTCGGTGATCGTTAGTGGAAATAAAGACGCCATCCTCATCGATGCCCAGTTCGGCAAGGCTCAGGCCGAGCAATTGGTGCAGCGCCTGCGTGCCAGCGGCAAGCGCCTGACCACTATCTATATCAGCCATGGCGACCCGGATTACTACTTCGGCCTGGATACCGTGACCCGAGCTTTCCCCAAAGCCAAGGTGTTGGCCTCGGCAGAAACGCTGGCTCACATCCGCCAGACCATGGATGCCAAACTTGCGTATTGGGGGCCGCTAATGGGTGCCGATAAACCGGCGCAGCTGGTGTTGCCCCAGGCACTCAAGGGCCAGCGCCTGATGCTCGAAGGCCGAGCGCTGGAGGTCGTGGGCCTGGACGGGCCGCAGCCTGAGCGCAGCTTTGTCTGGATTCCCTCGATCAAGGCAGTGGTTGGCGGTGTCGTGGTTTCGCAGAACATCCATGTGTGGATGGCTGACACCCAGACAGCCAAGTCCCATGCTGATTGGCTTGGTACGCTGGCCAGGATCCAGGCCTTGGCACCTCGTACGGTTGTGCCGGGGCACTACCTGGGCCAGAGCAACCACTCCCTCGACGCAGTGCGTTTTACGGCCGATTACATTCGTGCCTTCGATGCCGAAACCAGCGAAGCGACAAACAGTGGCGCACTCATCCAAGCGATGAAGCAACGCTACCCCAAGCTTGCCGATGAAAGTTCGCTGGAACTCAGCGCCAAGGTCGCCAAAGGTGAAATGAAGTGGTGATTGCGCGCCGCTCAGGCGCGTGCCGATGGGCAGGGGCGCAGTGACCCAGGCCAGCCAAGGTTGTTAATCCGCCTGCCGCTCATGGGCTGGCCTGCTGCTCCAGCCAGTCCATGAGTTCTACCAGCCCCGGCGGCAGGCTCTTGGCCTGGCTCGCCAGGTAATACCCTTTGCCGGTACGCACCTTGAGCGCGAACGGCATGCACAGCCTGCCGCTACGCAAGTCATCGCCGATCAGCGCCCAGTCGCCGATGGCCACACCTGTGCCTTGCGAGGCCATGGCCATCGCCATGTCCAGCGTTTCAAAATGCTGCTTGCGCCCCGGGGTGTCCAAGTCCACCCCCGCAGCCTGAAGCCATAGCCGCCAGTCATGTTCATCTCGGGAGGGGTGCAGCAACATGTGCTGCGCCAAGTCCCGGACCTCTCGCAGCGCAACTGGCCCCTCCAGCAGCGAAGGCGCGCAGACAGGCGTCAGTTGTTCGTCGAACAGCTTGCGCACTCGCAGCCCATGGTTGGGTGCATCGCCATAGACCACAGCCGCATCGAAGCCCTCACGGCGAAAGTCCACCCCATGCTGCACTGTGGTGGTCAGCTCCACTGGCACATCAGGCCTCAGCGCCTGCCACTCCATCAGCCGTGGCAGCAGCCAGCGCATCACGCAGGTTGGGGCCTTGAGCTGCAAGGTGGCATTGCGCCCGCCAACCTCGCGCACGCCCTGTTCGATCAGGCCAAAGACCTGTTGTACCCGAGGCAACCAATCCTGGCCCTCGCGGGTCAGGCTCAGGCCGCGGGCCTGGCGCTGAAACAAGGCATAACCCAGATGCTCTTCGAGCCCGGCAATCTGACGGCTGACGGCGCCCTGGGTGATGTGCAGCTGCTGTGCAGCGCGGGTGAAATTGCAATGCTGCGCCGTGACCAGAAAGGTGTAAAGCGCTGGCAGGGGAGGTAGGCGTTTCATCGCGCTGAGCCATGTGTTCAGGACATGGCTAGTATGTGTTTTTTTGCCTTGTGGCGGTAGCCATGGGTTAGGTCCAATGGCGCATATTCCAACACTATTCTGGGTGACCCCATGGCAACCTGCGGCGAAGTACTGGTCAAATTCCTTGAAGGCTATGGCGTGGACCATGTCTTTGGCATTCCTGGTGTACATACCGTCGAGCTGTACCGTGGTTTGGCAGGTTCGTCGATCCGCCACATCACCCCGCGCCACGAGCAAGGCGCTGGGTTCATGGCTGACGGCTATGCCCGAACCCGCGGCAAGCCTGGCGTTTGCTTCATCATCACCGGCCCTGGCATGACCAACATCACCACTGCCATGGGCCAGGCCTATGCCGACTCCATTCCCATGCTGGTGATCTCCAGTGTGCAATCGCGTGACCAATTGGGCGGTGGCCGCGGCAAACTGCACGAGCTGCCCAATCAGGCAGCGTTGGTGTCGGGCGTTGCGGCGTTTTCCCAGACGCTGATGAGCGCCGCTGACCTGCCTCAGGTGCTGGCGCGTGCCTTTGCTGTGTTCGACAGTGCACGCCCGCGCCCGGTGCATATCGAGATCCCCCTGGATGTGCTGGTCGAGCCGGCGGACCATTTGCTGCCCGCCCGTGCCATACGCAGCGCCCGCGCAGGCGCAGCCCCTGGCCCTGTGGCGGCCATGGCCCAGCGCCTGGCCAACGCCCGCCGGCCACTCATCCTGGCCGGTGGGGGTGCGCTGGCGGCGGGCGCGCCGTTGGCGCAGTTGGCGGAGCACCTGCAGGCGCCTGTCGCCCTGACCATCAATGCCAAAGGGTTGCTGCCGGCCAGCCATCCACTGCAGATTGGTTCGACCCAGTCACTGGTTGCTACCCGTGAGCTGGTGGAGGAGGCCGATGTGGTATTGGCGATCGGCACCGAACTTGCCGAGACCGACTACGACGTGACCTTCAAGGGCGGCTTCAAGATTCCAGGCAGCCTGCTGCGAATCGACATCGACCCCGACCAGACCGTGCGCAACTACCTACCGGAACTGGCCTTGGTCGCCGATGCCCAGTTGGCTGCCCAAGCGTTGTTAGAGGCCCTGCGGTTGCTACCAGCGCCACCCTGTGATGACGGTTGGGGCGCCGCCCGTGCCCTGCGTTTGCGCAAGGCCTTGGCGGCTGGCTGGGATCAGCCGACCTTGAGCCAGACCCGCTTGCTGACGAGCATTTTGCAGCGCCTGCCAAACGCGATCCTGGTAGGGGATTCGACCCAGCCGGTGTACACCGGCAACCTGACCCTGGACATGCAGGCACCACGCCGTTGGTTCAATGCATCGACCGGTTACGGCACGTTGGGCTATGCGTTGCCTGCTGCAATGGGCGCTTGGCTCGGCAGCGCCGAACAGCCCAACGAGCGTGCGCCTGCGGTCTGCCTGATCGGCGACGGCGGCATGCAGTTCACCTTGCCGGAACTGGCCAGCGCCGTAGAGGCCAAGGTGCCGCTGATCGTATTGCTGTGGAATAACCAAGGTTACGAGGAGATCAAAAAGTACATGGTCAACCGCTCGATCGAACCGGTGGGCGTGGATATTCACACCCCCGACTTCATCGGGGTGGCACGTGCATTGGGCGCCGACGCCGAGCAGGTTGACGATGTCATGCACCTGCAGGCTGCACTGGGCAGGGCAGTGCAGCGCCAAGGCCCGACGCTGATCCAGGTCGATCAGAACGCCTGGCACGCCGCAGTCACGGGCTGAACTCAGCTGGCGCTGGCGCGCAGCCTGGCCACGTCGCGGATCGGTGGAGCGCCGTAGAGACGGCTGTATTCGCGGCTGAACTGCGACGGGCTTTCATAGCCTACCCGATACGCGGCAACCGCCGCTTCCAGGCCGTCGTTGAGCATCAGCCGCCGCGCCTCCTGCAACCGCAGTTGCTTCTGGTACTGCAACGGGCTCATGGAGGTGACGGCCTTGAAGCGGTGATGCAAGGTCGAGATGCTCAGATGCACCTCGCGCGCCAGTTGCTCGATGCGTAGCGGCTGCTGGTAGTTCTGGTTAAGCCAGGTGATGGCCTGGCACACCCGATGGGTCTGGCTATTGGCCAAAGCGATTTCGTACAGGCGATAGCCCTGCGGCCCGCGCAGCAGGCGGTAGAGGATCTCGCGCCTAATCAGCGGCGCCAGCATGTCGATATCCCGCGGAGTGTCGAGCAGGCGCACCAGGCGCAGCAGCGCGTCGAGCAATTGCGGGTCGGTTCGCTCGACATACAGACCACGGCCTGAGGGCAGATTGGGCACCAGCATCGGCCCGCTTTCAGCGATCAGCTGGCTGATTTCGGCAGGGTCCAAGTCCATACGAATGCCAAGGCTCGGGTTTTCCGGGCTGGCGTCGAGCTTCACGCCGCTCAATGGCAGGGTTACCGATACCACCATGTAATGCAGCGGGTCGTAGGCATACTGTTCATCGCCCAGGAACAAGCTTTTGCTGCCCTGGGCCAGGATGCACAAGGCCGGTTGGGCCAGGGTCGGCACCGAGCGCACGTTTTCGGTATAGCGCACCAGGTACAGCTCGTCGATGGCTGAGGCGGGGCCATGGGGAGCTGTGGCGTGCTTGCTTATCAGCTGGGCCAGCTCCTGGCGCTGCACTTCCAGGGTTGGATCGATGGACGGGGCGGTGGTCATGATGGCTTTCCTCTGCTGACCGACGCAGCATAGGTTTGGGCAATGGCCGACGCTAGTCGGATGCTGCACGTCGATTGCCTGATCCTGCCGCGCAGCAGGATCAGGCAATCGCTGAGCAGTAATGGCCTAACGCGTCGCGCGTGCCAGCACCTAACCTTGGCAGCCTGGTTTTCCGTCCGCCTGCTTCAAGGAGATCGTGCTATGACCCAGCGCCAACCGGTCACTCACCTGGCTTTCATTCGTGCCTGCAGCGGCCGTTCCGCCGAACTTGGCGCACGCCTGCGCGACCTGCTCGAACCGTCCTTGCAGACCCCGGGCTGCCTTAGCTTTACCGTGCAGCGTTCCCAGGCCGACGCCGACCTGTGGCTGCTTAGCGGTAGCTGGCAGGACCAACAGGCAATGACGGGCTACTTCGCCTCGCCCACCTTGAATGTGTTCGGTGAACTGGTTCAAGCGCAGGTAGTCAGCAGCCTGGACTTGCATACCTTCGATTGAAAGGCGGTTAGAATGCTGCCCCTCAATCAACAGGCGCAGGGCAACATGGCACGCAGAGAATTCCCCCATTTCGAAGCAGTTTCGGCGATGGTTCCGGTTGAGGGCGGCGGCTATAACGCTGCTATCGCGGTCAAGGCCCTGGGTATGGGCGGCGCTGCGCGCTTTCACAAGGTATTGGGCGATGAAGTCTTCAAAAGCGCTATGGCGGCTGACGAAGCCGCCTGCGCCGAGCTTGCACGCCTGCAGGGCGTGAGCGAGGAAGGCGAACTGATCTGGTGATCAGGCCTGTGGGCGAGCCATCTTGAACAGGTTGCCCAGCTCGAAATAATCCGCTGGGCCACCGCCACGCAGGATCGGTTCGGCCGCGGCGGTGTCGTAGATACCGTCCTTGAGCAAGTGCTCGGCAATGTGTACCGCCACCACCTCACCCAGGATCAACCAGCTCGGCACCAGTTGCTGGTCGGCGCGTGTGAGCTGGACGATCTGGGTCACCTTGCACTCGAAAGCCACCGGCGTTTCGCCCACGCGCGGCACTTTGACGATACTCGACGGCACTGCCGTCAGGCCGCTCAGTTCGAACTCGTTGACGTCGGCAGGCACAGCCGCGCAGCTTTGATTCATTTGCTCGGCCAATGGGCGGGTCGCCAGGTTCCAGACGAATTCGCCAGTCTGCTCGATGTTGTTCAGGCTGTCTTTGCGCCCGACGCTGCAGAAACCGATGATCGGGGGGATGTAGTTGAAGGCGTTGAAGAAGCTGTAGGGCGCAAGATTCAACTGGCCATCTTGGCTCTGCGAAGAGATCCAGCCGATGGGGCGCGGACCAACGATGGCATTGAAGGGGTCGTGAGGCAGGCCGTGGCCTTTGGCGGGTTCGTAGTAGTACATCTTGCCGACATCCTGGGGAAGGGTGGCCTAGTGTGCCAAGCATTTGCTCCCCTGAAAATGATCAAGCCCGGCCGAAGCCGGGCTGGTAGCACGCAGCAGCGCTCAGCTGATGCGGTGGCCATTGGTGCGGTCGAAGCCATCTTCGGCAAAGCGCTGCGCGTTGGTGTGATCGAAACCATCTTCGGCAAAGCGTTGTGCGTTGGTGTGATCGAAACCGTCTTCGGCGAAGCGTTGTGCGTTGGTGTGATCGAAACCATCTTCGGCGAAGCGCTGCGCGTTGGTGTGATCGAAACCATCTTCGGCGTAGCTGGCAGATTGAGTCACTGCTGCAAAGGTGTGTGCACTGGTACGGTCGAACCCATCTTCAGCGAATGCGCCAGCAGCGAAAACCGAGAGGGCCAGGGTCAGGATCAGTTTGCTTTTCATGGTGGTGCTCCTTGGATGTTAGGGGATGTGGCTCGCTATGGATTTCATGCTACGCCTATTAATATGATAAAAAAGCGTAAAAATTGGCGCTTAAAGATCGAATTAGTAGATTGTTTAAAGCGTGCGCTTAGCGTCATTAGCTTCGGCGTGTGGGTAGGAGCGAATGACGTCAATCCATGGGAAACGCGGTGCTTCCCCGCCTTTCCAAAGATGAGGCCGCGGCATTAATCGAGGGTTAAAAAGGCTAGATCTGTTTTTGTAACAACATGTGAACGAGTTTTTCATCAATTGCCGACCGATTTTTCAGGCGCTGCTCAGCACCATCGCCGCACCTGAATGTGGAGCGACGAACGATGAACAAACTTGCGCCAATCACGCTGGCCTTCTGGGTGATGAAGATCTGCGCCACAACGCTTGGCGAAACAGCTGGCGATCTGCTGTCGATGACCCTTGACGTCGGTTACGCGGTCAGCTCGATGCTGCTGATAAGCGTGTTCCTGGTGACCCTGTTCGGCCAGTTGTATACGCGCCGCTACCATCCGATGCTTTATTGGCTGGTGATCCTGTCCACCAGTACAGCCGGCACCACCCTGTCCGACTTCATGGACCGCACGTTGGGCCTGGGGTACGCATCGGGCTCGGCAATCCTGATCGGCATCTTGCTCCTGACCTTCTTGATTTGGCGCCTGAGTGGCAACCCGCTAGACGTTACCCGTATCAAAAACCGCACCGGTGAAGTTTTTTACTGGGTGGCCATTCTGTTCTCAAACACTTTGGGCACCGCGTTGGGCGACTACTTGGCGGACGACTCTGGGCTGGGCTTTGCCGGTGGTGCATTGCTGATCGGCAGCGCCATCGCCTTGGTGGTGGTAGCTCGTTACTGGACGCGCCTCCCTGGTGTGCTCCTGTTCTGGGTGGCCTTCGTGTTGACCCGTCCATTCGGAGCCACCTTGGGCGACTTCTTGACCAAACCTCATGACAAGGGCGGGCTGGACTTTGGCACCATTGGTTCTTCCGCCGTGCTGGGCGGCGTGCTGGTTGTGCTAGTGCTGATGGAGTCCTGGTACCAGAAGCGTGAGCCGCGTCAGGCATTGGAAGCGTCCTGAGTGCTTGGCTGAATGCTGTTATCAATCACGCTCAAGCGCCGCCGACGCGTTCGATAGCAAGAGCGCACGGATCGACAGCTCCGCATCTGGCAACCACAAAAAAGGGGCGTCCGTTTCACGGAGCGCCCCTTTTTCAATCGCATTTCCCGTCAGTCGGTGGTAATCCGCGAATGCTGCTTGGTGTCTTTCATGGTGGCGTACACCAACAGCGAGCAAGCGATGCACGCTGTGACGTACCAATAGAAGCCGCTCTCCATGCCTACGCTCTTGAACCACAGGGCCACGTACTCAGCGGTACCGCCGAAGATCGAGACGGTCAGCGCATACGGCAGGCCAACGCCCAGGGCGCGGATTTCAGTCGGGAACAGCTCGGCTTTGACCACTGCGTTGATCGAGGTATAGCCGCTGACGATGATCAGCGCCGCCATGATCAGGAAGAACGCGCCCCACCAGGTCTGGATGGTGTGCAGGGTGCTGAGAATCGGCACGGTGAACAGGGTGCCAAGTACGCCGAAGGCGATCAGGATCGGGCGTCGGCCGATCTTGTCGGAAAGGCCGCCAATCACCGGCTGCAGGCACATGAACAGGAACAGTGTGGCTGCCGAGATGGTGGTCGAGTCACTGATGCTCATACCCACGGTATTGACCAGGTACTTCTGCATGTAGGTGGTGTAGGTGTAGAAGGCCAGTGTGCCGCCCATGGTCAGGCCGACCACGGTCAGCAGTTCCTTGGGGTGGCGCATGAGGGTGCGCATCAGGCTTTCTTTGGCCTTTTCCTTCTTGGTGAAGGAGGCGGTTTCTTCCATGCCTCGACGCAGGTACAGCGCGACCACCGCGCACAGCGCACCGATCACGAAAGGCACACGCCAGCCCCAGGCATACAATTGCTCAGTGGTCAGGGTCTGCTGCAGGATGATCAGTACCGCCAGAGCAATGAGCTGGCCGGAAATCAGCGTTACGTACTGGAAGCTGGAGAAGAAGCCACGGCGGTCCTTGCTGGCCATCTCGCTCAGGTAGGTGGCAGAGGTGCCGTACTCGCCGCCGACCGAAAGGCCCTGCATCAGGCGTGCGATAACCAGCAGGATCGGCGCGGCGACGCCGATGGTTTCATAGCCTGGGGTCAGGGCGATCACCAGGGAGCCGGCGCACATCAGCAGCACCGAAGCCATCAGCGCAGCCTTGCGGCCCTTGCGGTCTGCATACAGGCCCATCAACCAGCCACCGATTGGGCGCATCAGAAAGCCCACGGCGAAAATCGCGGCAGTATTGAGCAGTTGAGCGGTGGAGTCGCCAGCCGGGAAGAAGGCCTTGGCGAAGTACAGCGAGAATGCAGCGTAAACATACCAGTCGTACCATTCGACCATGTTGCCGATGGACCCACTGAAGATCGATTTGAGGCGGCTGGCGGTGGTTTTTTCAGCAGCGGGCGCGACGGCCGCCCCGGCTGGCAGGGAGGTGGCGTTATCCATCTGGGATACCTTCTCGTTGTTTTTGTGGAGCGCGCCGAAGCGCAGCTTGCCAAGACAATTGCAGAAGCTGTGCCAAACGGGTGCATGGCGATCCAAATGGGGGCGCGGAGCCGATGCAGGCTGGGTTTTAGGTGAGAAGTGCCGTGGGCCTTGGAGGGGCAAGCCTGTTTGAGTGAGCGGATTTCCGCTTATCGCCCTGCGCACATGAGCGAAAATCCGCTCATTGCACGAAGTCCTCACGAACAATTCCGTGACGCTGCATCTTTTCGTTCAGGGTGCGGCGCGGCAGTTGCAGCGTCTGCATCACTGCTTTGATTTCCCCTGCGTGCTGGCGCAGGGCTGCACGCAGGCACTGAGCTTCGAAAGCTTCCATCTGCTCCACCAGCGATGGGCCGGCAGGGGCGACTTCGATATTCGGCGAGCCCAGGCCCAGCGCGTGGCGCTCCGCTGCGTTGGCCAATTCCCGTACATTGCCTGGCCAATCGTGGCACAGCAGCTGCGAGAGTTGTGGACCGCTCAACGGCGGCGCCGCGCGGCCTAACCTGGCAGCGGCCGACTGTGCAAAATGCTCGAACAGCAGGGGTATGTCTTCACGCCGGTCGCGCAGCGGTGCCAAGCGCAACTCCGCGACATTCAGGCGATAGGCCAGGTCCTCGCGAAACCGTCCGGCCCGCGCCTCTTCGAGCAAGTCAGGTTTGGTGGCGGCGATGATGCGCAAGTCGACGCTGATGCTCTGGTTGGCCCCTAGCCGCTCCAGTTTCTGCTCCTGAATCACCCGCAGCAGCTTTGCCTGCTGGGCCAACGGCATGCTTTCGATTTCGTCGAGAAACACCGTGCCGCCGTTGGCGTACTCCAGTTTGCCGATGCGTTTGCCCTGCGCACCAGTGAATGCACCGCTTTCGTGGCCGAACAATTCGGCTTCGAACAGTGATTCGGGGATGGCTGCGCAGTTGAGTGCCACGAATGGTTTGTCGGCGCGCGGCCCGAAGTCGTGCAGGCAACGCGCTACCCGCTCCTTGCCGCTGCCGGTTTCACCGCGCAGCAGCACGTTGACTGGCAAGCTGGCCAGGTCCAAGACCTGCCTGCGTAGCTGCTGCAAACCTTGAGACATACCCAACAAGGTGGTTTCCAGCCGCGACTTGAGGTCGGCCTGTTCATGCAGGCGGCGGTTCTCCAGCACCAACTGACGCTTTTCCAGTGCCCGTCGCAGGCTCCCGAGCAAGTGCTGTGGGGTGAAGGGCTTTTCCAGGAAGTCATACGCACCACTGCGCATCGCCTCCACCGCCATCGGCACATCGCCGTGGCCGGTCAGCAGAATCACCGGCAGGTCCGGGTCATCCAGTTGCAGGCGCTCGAGCAGCTGCAGGCCACCCATGCCTGGCATGCGTACGTCGCTGATGACCACGCCGGCAAAGTGCGCAGGCAGTTGCGCCAGGCAGTCCTCGGCGCAAGCGAACAACTGCACGCTGAAGCCAGACAGGCTCAGCCACTGTTCGACCGCGGTGCGGATGCTGGCTTCATCATCCACGACGATCACCGAGTTCAACATACAGTCTCCAGGTCACGGGGCAGGGTCAGGCTCAGCCGGGCGCCGCCGGGCATGTTCTCTGCGTACAGCAGGCCTCCGGCCTCGACGACGATGCCATAGGAAATCGCCAGGCCCAGGCCCAAGCCTTCGCCCACCGGTTTGGTGGTGAAGAACGGATCGAAGACCTTCGCCAGGTCCGCTTGGGCAATACCACCGCCTGAATCCAACACGCTCAGGCGCCATTGATCGTGCAGGGGTTCGATGCGCACCTCAAGGCGTTTGTAGCGCTTGTCAGCCATGGCGTCGAGGGCGTTGTGCAGCAGGTTGATCAGCACCTGCTCAAGGCGGATCGCATCGCCGCGGACCCAGGCCGGACGTGCCAGGTACAGCGCTACGTCCACTTGCTCACTGCGCATGCGCGTGTCCAGCAGGTGCAGGGCCTGATCGACCACGGTTGCCAGGTCGAGGCGTTCGCGCAGGCCAACCGGGCTATTGCGGGCAAAGGTCTTCAGGTGGCCGGTCAATGCGGCCATGCGCGTGAGCATCTGCTCCAACGGCTCCAGGGCTTTGCGTGCATCGTCGTAGCGGCCATGGTCGAGCAGCAGGCGCAGGGTTTCCAGCTGCATGCGTTGCGTGGTCAGCGGTTGGTTGATCTCGTGGGCCATGGCCGCCGACATCTGCCCCAGTGCCGCCAGTTTGGCCGACTGCACCAGGCCTTCCTGAGCGGTACGCAGTTCGCGGGTGCGTTCTTCGACCTGCCGCTTGAGCGCCTCGCGGCTGCGCTGGCGCAGCCGGGCCAGGCGTAAACGCTGGCTGACGAACAGCGCGGCGAACACCAGGCTGAGCCACACGGCGGCGGCGCTCAGTGCGGCATTGCGGCCGGCAGCCTCGACCTGAGGTTTGCGCAGCAAGTGCAAGGTCCAGCCCTCACCGTCCAGCGGCAAGCTTTCCCAGAGGTATTCGACGCTACCTCCTGGGCCTTGCACGCGGCTCAAGTGGCTGTTGCTGGCGAACCGGGTCAGCTCTTGATGCGCAAGGGGCACCAGCGGCTGCTTGTCGTACTGACGGGTCTGGGCAAGCTCGGCACGATCGGCGCCGCTGAGCGGCTTGAGCTCTCGATAGCGCCAGCCATCCTGATTGGCGATGAAGGTGATGCCACGGGCGTCACTGACCAGCAGAATATCGCTACCTTGGCGCCATTCGCGTTCCAGTTCCGGGAACTCCAGCTTGACCACCATGGCGCCGAGAAAGCGCCCCTGCTCGTCGCTGACTGCGCTGGCCAGGAAGTAGCCAGGCACACCGCTGGTCACACCTACTGCATAGAAGCGGCCGCTACCATGGCTGCGGGTCTGTTGGAAATAGGGCCGAAAGCCGTAGTTGGAGCCGACGTAGCTGGTGGGCAGGCGCCAATTACTGGCGGCCACCGCCAGGCCGGTGCGGTCGAGCAGCTCTAGGGTCGAAGAGTTGGCTGCGCCGTTGATGCGCTCGAGTTTCAGGTTGAGCGCGTGCTGCATCTGCTCGCTGACCGGGCCGCGCAGGGCGTCGATCAGCTGCGGGTCCAGCGCCAGCACGGCGGGCAGGGCGCGGTAACGGTCGATCAGGGTGTGCAGGGCATTGGCATACAGCACCAGCTGCTGGCTGGCGCGGCGGGCGTCATCTTCCATGGCCTGGCGCTTGGCCTGGTGCATCGCCCAGCCGCCACTCAGGGCTGTACCTAGCACGATCAGCAGGGTAATCAGCCCCAAACGCAGGGCGCGAAAGGAAAAGGGCATGGGCGGGTCCAGGTAATGTTGATATCAGGCCCGGCCTCTACACGGCGGTTCATCGCTTGGATGAACTGGCTGCCATAGAGGTCGGAGCCGACGACGAACCTGTTACAGCAGCTCGAAGCTCTTCTGCTGCACGGCCTCTGAATCCAGCCCGATCTGGACATTGAACTCGCCAGGCTCGGCGACCCGCTGCAACTGGCCATTGTAGAACTTCAGATCATCTTCGCTGATGGGGAAGGTCAGGGTTCGCGACTCACCAGCCTTGAGCATCAGTTTCTGGAAGTTTTTCAGTTGCTTGACCGGGCGGCTCATCGATGCCGAGACATCCTGCAGGTACAGCTGCACGACGGTCTCGCCATCACGCTGGCCGGTATTTTTCACGGTGATCTTGGCTTGCAGCGTATCGCCTCGCTTGAGCTGGTTGCCAGACAGGGACAGGCCCGACAGCTCGAAACTGCTATAGCTCAAGCCGTAGCCGAATGGGTACAGCGGGCCGTTGGGCTCTTCGAAGTACTGCGATGTGAAGTTGCCTGGCTTGCCGGGAGTGAATGGCCGACCGATGCGCATGTGGTTGTAGTACATCGGAATTTGCCCTACCGAACGAGGGAAGGTGATGGCCAGCTTGCCCGATGGGTTGTAATCGCCAAACAGCACGTCGGCAATGGCGTTGCCACCTTCGGTGCCAGAGTACCAGGCTTCCAGGATGGCATCGGCCTGTTCACGCTCCCAGCCAATCGACAGGGGGCGGCCATTCATCAGCACCAATACCAGCGGCTTGCCTGTGGCCTTCAGAGCCTTTATCAGCTCGCGCTGGCTAGCCGGAATTTCCAGGCTCGTACGGCTTGACGACTCATGGGACATCCCACGCGACTCGCCAACCACAGCCACTACTACATCGGACTGCTGGGCAGCCTTGATCGCTTCGTCGATCATGACCCCCGCAGGCCGTGGGTCATCGACGATCTCCGGGGCATCGGCGTTGAGGAAATTCAGGTAGTCGACGATTGCCTTGTCGCCAATGATGTTGGCGCCTTTTGCGTATACCAGCTTGGCCTTGCCCTCCAGAGCACGCCGCAAGCCCTCGCGCACGGTGACAGAGTGCATCGGCTTGCCATCGGCGTACCAACTGCCGAGCATGTCATTCGGGGCATCTGCCAATGGGCCGACCAGAGCGACTGTACCGGTTTTTTTAAGCGGCAGAGTCTGGTTGCGGTTCTCCAGCAATACCAGGCTGCGCCGGGCCACGTCACGGGCAGCTGCGCGGTGCAGGCGGTCTTCGGTGTAATAGTCCTTGAGGTCGTTTTCGGCTTTGGCAATGCGCAGGTAAGGGTCTTTGAACAGGCCCATGTCATATTTGGCGCCGAGCACTTCGCGCACGGCCTGGTTCAGTTCGTGTTCTGTCACTTCGCCAGACTTCAGCAGCCCGGGCAGTTCTTTGCCATAAAGGGTGTCGTTCATGCTCATGTCGATGCCGGCCTTGATCGCCAGCTTGGCGGCTTCGCGACCATCTCGCGCCACACCGTGGCGGATCAGCTCCTGGATGGCGCCGTGGTCACTGATGGTCACACCTTTGAAGCCCCACTGCTTGCGCAGCAGATCGTTCATCAGCCAGGTGTTGGAAGTGGCCGGGACACCGTTGATCGAGTTAAGCGCCACCATCACCCCGCCAGCGCCCGCGTCAAGCGCGGCGCGGTAGGGTGGCAGGTAGTCGTTGTACATCTTGGGCAGGCTCATATCGACGGTGTTGTAGTCACGTCCGCCTTCCACAGCGCCATACAAGGCGAAATGCTTGACGATGGCCATGATGCTGTCAGGGTTGGCCGGGCTGCTGCCCTGGAACGAGCGCACCATGACCTGGCCAATCTTCGAGGTCAGGTAAGTGTCTTCGCCGAAGCCTTCGCTGGTGCGCCCCCAGCGCGGGTCGCGGGCGATGTCGACCATGGGGGCGAAGGTCATGTCCAGCGCATCGGCCGAAGCTTCGATGGCCGAAGTGCGGCCGACCTTGGCGATCGCGTCCATATCCCAGCTCGCCGCCAGGCCCAGGCTGATCGGGAAGATAGTGCGTTCGCCGTGGATGGTGTCGTAGGCGAAGAACATCGGAATCTTCAGGCGGCTGCGCATGGCAGCGTCCTGCATCGGCCGGTTCTCGGGGGCGGTACGCGAGTTGAAGGTGCCACCGATGCGCCCGGCTGCGATTTCTTCGCGGATCTTGTCGCGGGGCATTTCCGGGCCGATGCTGATCAGGCGCAACTGGCCGATCTTTTCGGCCTCGGTCATCTGGCTGATCAGATGGTCGATGAACGCCTGCTTGTCCTGCAGGGGAGGGGCGGTTGGAGCGGCAAGCGCCGCCTGGCTGGCAAGGGCCATGGCCAGGCCCAGCAAAGACAGTTTCATCATCGATTCCATAATCGAGGCCTTGGCCGTATCCGGAGCGGTACGCGCGTGGCCGAAGTTTTCAGGCGGCTATTGTTGTACGATTCGCCGGTAATTCATCCAGCGGCGGATTATGCCTGAAAGTATCGGTCGCGGATGAACACCCCAATGCCGGGATAAAAACTATAAAAACGCTGACGAGACCCAAGGCATGACCCTCCTCAACGAATACCAACGCCGCCAGGTGGCCGAGGCGATCGCCCTGGCAGAGCGGCGCACCGATGCGCAACTGGTG
Organism: Pseudomonas sp. KCJK9000; assembly: GCF_046230725.1. NCBI lineage: Bacteria > Pseudomonadati > Pseudomonadota > Gammaproteobacteria > Pseudomonadales > Pseudomonadaceae > Pseudomonas > Pseudomonas sp. KCJK9000. Next base: position 121,483 of record NZ_JBJJLN010000002.1, read on the forward strand.
ACAGTGCTGGCGCGCCGTGCCGATGACTACGCCTATCTGCCGTTGTTCTGGGCCGCTGTGCTGGCCCTTGCCACCCCGGCGCTGTTGAATTGGCTGGTGGGCTGGCCAGGCTTGCGTGGGTTGCTGGTGGCCAACGTACTGCTGTTCATCGGCTTGTGCGTGGTACTGCGCCAGCCACGGGTGGCAGCATGGCTGACGCCGACAGCCTTGCTGCGCTGGCGCGCCGCGCGCCTGGCGCACCAGCAGTTTCGGGAGCAGAACCTTGAGGGTACGGCCGGCGCCACGGGGGTGCTGATCTTTGTCGCCGAGCAGGAGCAACATGTAGAAATCCTCGTCGATCAAGGGGCAGCGCCTTACCTCGATGCCAAGGTCCGCGCAGTGTTGGTGGCGCGCCTGACTGAACAGGTGCGTCAAGGCCATACCTTGCAGGGTTTTGTCGAATGCATCGAGGCTTGTGGCGAACTGCTGGGCAAACACCTGCCGCGCACCCACCCTCGCAATGAACTACCCAACCACCTGGTGATTCTCGACTGAACTGGCGGCTAGAGGGGTGTAGAATGCGAGGCATCGCGCAATGCGCCCCTTTTTGTAACCTGAGGCACCCGTTTTCCATGTCTGCCAGTAATTGCGCGCCCGCGGCGCCCGATGCACGCGCCCAGTTTCTAGACCAGCTCGATGCTGCCCTGCGCACCCACTCATTGGTCAAGTTGGTGCTGGCGCGCCATGTCGGGGCTGACCCGACCTTGCAGCGCATCATTGCCAAGCCGCTGCAGGTCAAGGGGCAAGAGCAGCTGTCGCTGGTGTATCGACACCAGACGCGTGACATCACTCGCAACCTGCCAATCGATCAGGCCCAGGCGCTGATAGCGCAGCTGTTGCCAGAGAGCTTTCGCAATGCCCACTTGTTCGACGCTCACGGGGAAGTGCAGCTGACCTTCAGTAAAAAAGGCAAACCTATGCTCCAGCGCCACGCAGCGCAGGCGCCGCGAGAGGTGGTTGCCAATGCTGAGCATGACCGCCAGAAGAAACGCTATCTAGAGCTTTCGCGGCCTTTCCTGCGCGACCTAGGGGTGACCGATGCTCAGGGCGCCCTGATTCCGTCGATGTCGCGCAAGTGGAAGCAGATCAACAAATTCATCGAAGTGTTCGATCACGCCCTGGCCAATGCACCGGTGCCGGCGGCGCAGCCGCTGCGCGTCGCCGATTTCGGCTCTGGCAAGGGCTACCTGACCTTCGCCATGCATGACTTCCTGCGTAATACCCAGGGCCGCGATGCGCAGGTAACCGGTGTGGAATTGCGCCAGGACATGGTCGAGCTGTGTAACGCCGCCGCTCAGCGCCTGGAGCATTCGGGGCTGGAGTTCCAGTGCGGTGACGTTCGCAGCGTTGTGCCCGAGGCAATCGACGTGATGATTGCCCTGCATGCTTGCGACATCGCCACCGACTATGCCATTCACACAGGCATACGCTGCAACGCTGCGATCATCATGTGCTCACCGTGCTGCCACAAGCAAATACGCCCGCAGCTGCACAGCCCGGGGCTACTGCAACCGATGTTGCAATACGGGCTGCATCTGGGGCAGCAGGCCGAAATGCTCACCGACAGCCTGCGCGCGTTGTATCTGGAGGCTTGTGGTTATGAAACCAAGGTGTTCGAGTTTATCTCCCTTGAGCACACCAACAAGAACAAGATGATTCTTGCGGTGAAGCGTCGGCAAGTGGGTGATAACACGGCATTGTTGGAAAAGATCGGGCAGCTCAAAGCGTTTTATGGGGTGCAGGAGCATTGCCTGGAGACGTTGTTGCAGGCGGATAAGCTTCTGTGATTGCCACAACCACATCTTAGCCAGTCGCAATCAACGTTCAGCGAACCGCTGACGGCCCTTCGATCGCCAACCCTTCCATACCCAATGGATGCGTAGTCGCATCGAAGAAGTACAGCTGCGTCCCCGGCATGTTCCCGAACCGGTCGACGAAATGCTGCTTCTGGTTGAGTACAGACGCTTCGCTCAGCGGCCGGACAGCGATCGACAAGTGACTGGGCTGCGCCTGAACGATGGCTTCGAGCAAATGCTTGTCGCTGCCGTCCAGATGCTGTCCGAACAGGCACAGACCCTGTTTCTCCTGAGCCAGTTGCCCCAACCCCCAGGCCAGGTAATCGGAGTGGCGGATGGCGCGCATCTTCTCGTCGCTGCGCTCTTCGTTGACGAACAACGGCACTTCACCGGGAATGTTCACGGCGAAGCCTTCGAGTAATTCAGCACTGTCGGCGCTGCGCTGGCGCGTGCTGCCATCGGGCAGCTTTAGCAGGTGCAGGCCGCCATGCAGGTGCAAGACCCGAATGCCCTCGCTGCTGGTGCGGCGCACGTCGAAAAACCCTTCCTCGTCGAACAACGCGGCAAAGCCCTGCGGGTCATGTCGTATCGCCCAAGGCAGAATCAGGTCGTAATTGCTTGTGTAGACGCTGCGATACTCGCGCAGGGCCTGGTTGATCGATGTCAGGGTGGCGGCGGGTACCAAGGCCCAAGGCAGATGCACGGTGCGGATCGCGTGGATCAACCCTTCCTTGATCGAGTAGTAGCGGTTCAACGGCGCAGTGGAGTTGATGGCCAGCGCTGCGTTGGCGCGTACGGTGTGATTGAGAGTGCTCAACACCGGCTCGAACAGTTCGGTGCCCAGCGACTTGAACAGCGCCTGATCGCTGATCGCCAGGCCCTTCTTGCGCCCAGCGCGCTGGGCTTGTTCGTACAGTGAGAAGTAGCCGAACGGCTTCCACAGCGCACGACTGGCACCATTGCCCAGCAGCAATGCAGTGCAGGGGTGGCGCTGGTTGAGATCAGGCCAAGCGGCGAGGTGGGCGTCGAGAGTTGGCATGGGCAATCCATTCGGTGAGGCGGGAAACGGCCAGGACTTTAGCACGACATGGGCGCTGAGCGCGGGCGCCGTCGGGGGTTGGCGTAACAACGAAAAAAGGAGCTCGAGGCTCCTTTTGACAGCGATGACGTTGTTGGAACGCCATGCGAGGATAGCAATGTTTGGAGCGGGTAGAGGGAATCGAACCCTCAACTAAAGCTTGGGAAGCTTTCGTTTTGCCACTAAACTATACCCGCGTTTGCGATGCACTTTTTACCAGAACCTTCCTTGAAATAGAAGCCCGCGTTCCAAAAAAGCTGATCGGCGCCCATCTGTGCGGGTGTCGAACACAAGGCGCCGATACGCTCAAATAGCCAATGCATGCTGCCCCTGGATGTATGCGCCAGCGCGTGGGCGGGTTTCGCGCGCCGTGGGTTTGAGAAAACCTAGCAAGGCGTCGCGGGTATCATCGCAGGCTGACTTGCTTTCCATATCCAAAAAATGCCCAGCGTCGCGGATGACGCTGAACTGGCTATTGCCGACGTGTTTGCCGAATTCTCGGGCATCTTGCACCGTGGTGTACTCGTCGCGCTCGCCGTTGATGAACAGCACCGGGATGGCGATATTGCGGGCGCCGTGCAGTGCCCGTTGCAGGTCGCGCTGCAACACTTGGTTGATGTGGAAGTGCATCTGCGCATACTCGTGGCTGTCCAGGCTGCTGACGTGCCGGAAGTTGAAGCGCTTGAACAGTGACGGCAGGTACTTGCCGATGGTGTCATTGACCAGGTTGCCGACTTGGTAACGGTCGCAGGCGGCCAGATACTGGCAACCCCGTTCCAGGTAGTCGCGCATCGGCTCGTTGATAACTGGCGAAAACGAACTGACCACGGCCTTTTTCACCCTGCGTGGCTGGTGCGCCAGCGCCAGCAGGGTGCAGGCACCGCCCCAGGAGAAGGACATGACGTGGTCGCACTGGAACCGCTCTATCAGCTCCAGCAGTATCTGCGCCTCGTCCTCCTTGCTGATCAGCCGCTCTTGGCGGTTGTGCGGCTTGGACTTGCCAGCGTATGGCTGGTCGTAAAGCACTACGTTGAATTGTGGGTGCAGATTGCGCACGGTCTGGGCGAACGAAGCGGTGGTGGCCAACGACCCATTGATCAGAATGATCGTCTTTTCGGCCGCGTCCGCGCGATAGAACTCCGTGTAAACCCGATACTGACCTTGGATATCAAGTACAGCGATTTCTGGCCTCATGTCATCGACTCCTGGCGCAAAAAGGGTAATCGCGTCACCTAGGGTGCACGTTCTTTATGACAGGTAGGCATTCGCCTGAGTAAATCGGGGGGCCCTGTGTCGATCCTTGGCACACGTGTCGACGATGTTGTTCTGGTGGGCAATTGCCGTGCCCCAACGCATCGAGGCGTAGGGTGGCCGGCAAAAGGTGTCAGGAACTGCAGGCGTGACTGGTTGGTCACTCGCGGACTGACAAGGATGGAGTCAAGCAGTGAGCCAGACTTCGCGCAAGTGCTCTTCGCGCGAATTTGTGACTTCAACCGCTCAGCGGTCGCATGCCGATGTTATGGCATTCACACCGAGGCGATTTCGTCTGCAGTCAAAGCCCTGTATTGGCCGGGCTGTAAGCTCGGATCGAGGCGAATCGACCCCATGGTTTCACGGTGCAGGCCGATGACCTTGTTGTCGAAATAGCCGAACATACGTTTGACCTGGTGGTAGCGCCCTTCGACGATCGCCAGCCGGGCCAGACGTGGGCCCAGGATGTCCAATCGCGCGGGCAAGGTGGTCAAATCTTCGAAAGCGAAATAAAAACCTTCCTGGAATTTGCCCACATAGTGGTCGCCAATCTCGCTTTCGGTATGCACCAAGTACTGCTTGGGCAGCTTGGTGGCTGGCTGGGTCAGGCGCCGCGACCATTGGCCATCGTTGGTCAGAATCATCAAGCCTGTGGTGTTGAAGTCCAGACGCCCGGCGATATGCAGGCCCTCGCGCAAGGCTTCGGGCAGCAAGTCGAGCACGGTGCGATGTTGCGGGTCTTGGGTCGCACTGACGCAGCCTATAGGCTTGTGCAGCATCAGGTAGCGGGCGAGGTGGCCGCCTTGCAGCAACTGCTCGTCGACCTCGACTCGGCTGAATTCACGGACCTGCGCCTTCGGGTCGGTTACCACCTCGCCGTCCAGGCGGACACGGCGCTGCGCCAGCAACATGCGCACTTGCTGGCGGTTGTAGCAGGGCAGGTTGGCAAGGAATCGGTCGAGGCGCATGGTGACTGCGGGAAAAAGGCGGCAGTTTAGCGGTTTTCATCGCTGCGCGGGGCAGCCTTTGAGGCCAACTGATCCTCTACGGCAGCACAGCGTGGGCACAGGCAGGCTTTGTTTCGCAGTTCGGCTGGCAGAGCTTGGAGCACCGCCAGATCTATACTCACGCCGTAGCACCAACAGGCCTGGGTGGCGCTACGTGGGTCGGCCAGGCTGCAGTGGTTGAGTGCACCGCAGGCAGGGCAAAGCTGGCTTTCAGTCATGACCGCTTTCCGGTGTTTCACTGCAGACGCAGTTGCGACCGGACTGCTTGGCACGGTAGAGGGCACGGTCGGCGCGGGTCAGCAGGGCGTGCAGGGAGTCGCCAGGCTGCAAGGCGCTGACGCCGATACTGGTGGTCAGGCGCAAAGGGTTTTCTTCATAGTTGAAGGTCAGTTGCTCGGTACGGCGACGGATCTTCTGCGCCACTTCCAGCGCCTGCCTGCCTTCGGTTTCACGCAACAACACGATGAACTCCTCACCCCCCCAGCGGCAGAGTATATCGGACTGGCGCAGGCTGCTTTGCAGCACGTTGGCGAACTGACGCAGCACTTCGTCGCCTGCCAGATGACCATGGGTATCATTGAGCACTTTGAAATGATCGAGGTCGATCAACAGCGCGACCAGCGGTGCGCAATTGCGCTGAGCATCCTTGAGCGCTTGTGCAGCCAGAACATCGAAACTGCGCCGGTTGGGCAGGCCGGTGAGGCTATCGAGGGTGGCTAGCGCCTCGGTGCTTGCCCGATGCCGCCTGAGCATGCCGTTGAGCAGGCACAGTACCACCAGGGTGATCATCGCGCAGATGACCAGGTTCAGGTACAGCGAGTGACGGATGTGATCCAGGGTGCCGGTTTCACGTTTGTCCACCATCAGATACCAGCCCAGCTCAGGCAGCTGCCGTACATTGAGAAAGTGGCTGTGGCCCTCGCTGTCGTTGTATTCGTGGCTGCCTTCGGCAGGCGTCGGGCGTTGTGCAAGCAACGCTTTGAGGTCGGCATTGTCGGCCAGGGGTTGGCCGACCTTCAGGTCATGGGGCGCACCGTGGGAGCCGGTTAGGATGACCTTCCCTTGGGCGTCGGTGAAGAATACCGAGCGTTGATAGCGAAGCTGATAGTTGTCGATGAGTTTGATCACCGCGTCCACGCTCAGGCCAACCCCGGCAGCGCCGATGAAGCGCTGCTGGTAATCCAGGACGCGGTAGTTGATGAACACGGTCAGGCTATCCTGGTTCGCCATGTCCACGTCGACGTTTATTTCATAAGGCGCTTGCATCTGGCGCAGGCGGAAATACCAGGCATCGCGCCAGGTACCGGGCACCACTTGCTTAAGCACGCCCTTGGCCTGGTAATAGGTGAGGCTGCGGTCGGAGACGAAGAATGATGTGAAGATATCCTGTTTGCCCATGACCTCGCCGAGGTAGCGGGTGATGCGCTGGGTATCCTGTTCACCGGCCAGCACCCAGTCACGCAGGAAGGTGTCCTGGGCCATCATCGAGGCGATCAGCACCGGGCGTATTAGGTCTTTCTGGATTTCCGAGTAGACGGTGTCGGAGGTCAGTGGCAGTTCAGTGTTGACGATGCCGTCACGAATCGCGCTGCGCGAAGCGAAGTAGCTGATCAGCGAAGTGGCGAGAAAGCCACAGGCCAGCAACAGCAGTAGGGCCAGTATCAGCGAGCGCTGTGATAACAGGGCGGAGCGTGAAGGCATGATCTTCCCATGATGTGTGCCGAGGCGCTTATTCTAGAGAGATGAAAGGCAAATGACTGCATGTTTTTGTGGGCCCTATTCTCTTGTATCAATTTGTTGCCGAAATGGCACTGCACGCCTCCTAAGCTGTCTGTATCTGTGTCGATGAACGTATTGTGTCGACGCTCGTCAGCGCCGCTGTTCGGGCATCCCAGCGGTCCAGGAGGCCGCCATGTCCTATCGAATTCTGTTGATCGCCCTGTTAGGGTTGATGACCACTGCCTGCGCCCCCTATTACGAAAGCGGCGAGTATTACCGATCCGATTATTACACCACTGACCGCTACGCAGCGCCGGGCTATTACCGTTACGACCGTTATTATGTAGCGCCGCAGCCACGCTACTACTACCAACCTGCTCCTCGCTACTACCGCCCGGTGCCTGCGCCGCACTATCGGCCCGGTCCACCGCCGGGGTTGAACCAGTGGCATGGCAACCCGCGCTACGATTATGGCAACCGCCAGCGCAATGATTACGGGCGAGATCGCGACCGCCACGACTATCGCGATGGCAGTCAGCGCTACCAAAACGACCGCTGGCACTCCAACAACCGCGGCGACGACGGCCGCAGGCCAGCTGGGTGGCGCGGCGGTGATCGCAACTGGCAGCGCTGAGGCTGTCACGCATCGAGGTCTTGCAGTGGGTGACGCCCCTCCCACACCTTGGCGAAATGCGCCTCGACCACCGCTGCGGGCACTTGTGCAACGTCTGGCCAGTGCCAGCGCGGCTGGTTGTCCTTGTCCAATAGTCGGGCGCGCACGCCCTCGCTGAATTCCGGATGCCGGCAGCAATTGAGGCTGATGCCGTACTCCATCTGAAACACCTGAGCCAATGACAGGTGGCGTGCGCGGTGCAGTTGTTCCCACACCAGGTGCGCCGTCAGCGGGCAGCCTTGATCCAGGCGTTGCCCGGCGTCGGCCAGTACCGGATCGTTATGATGCTTGAGGCCCTGCAACGCCCGCCACGCTGCTGCGGGGTCTGCCACATCGAGCAGTGAGTCCAGCTCCTGGCGCCGAGGCAACCATTGCGCACTCGGCAACTCGGCCCAGGCGCGATGCTGCTCTGCCTTGAGTAGGCTATTGAGTTGTAGGGCGGTCTGCTCTTGCCAGTTCAGTTGGAGCAACTCTTCGATCAATGACTCTTGCTGTTGTTCGCCGAAAAAACGGTCAGCCAGACCCAGGTCCAGGGCATCTCGGGCGTTGATTGGCGCTCCTGTCAGCCCTAGGAACAGGCCGAGCTTGCCGGGCAGTCGGGCGAGGAACCAGCTGGCGCCAACGTCCGGGTACAGGCCGATGCTGATTTCTGGCATCGCCAGGCGGCTGCTGGGTGTGACGATACGTACTCCAGCGCCTTGCAGCAGGCCCATGCCGCCACCCAGCACATGGCCGTGGCCCCAGCACAGCAACGGTTTGGGGTAGGTGTGCAGCAGGTAGTCCAGACGGTATTCGGCCGCGAAGAAGCTGGCGGCCAGCGGCGGTACACCGCCGGGGTGCGCGAGACAGGCCTGGGCCAGCGCTCGCACATCGCCGCCAGCGCAGAACGCCTTCGCGCCGTTGCCCCGCAACAGCACGCAGACCACTGCAGGGTCGCGGGCCCAACGGTGCAACTGTTCGCCGAGCACTTCGATCATCGGCAGGTCGAGAGCGTTCAGCGCCTTGGGCGCATCGAGGGTGGCGATGCCGATACGGGCGCCATCGACGCCGGTTAGTACCTCGCAATGAATGGCCATGGACTACCTCGCACACGTGATCCTGCAAGTATGGCCCGGATGGCTGAGCGTGCCGGTCGTCGGTCGGATCGATTGACAAGCCCAGGTAGCTTACCTAGTGTCGCGCCATTGTTTACGGATGGCCGCCATGACTGAAGACGATCGCATCAAACTCGAACCCAGCTGGAAGGCTGCCCTACGCGCCGAGTTCGACCAGCCCTACATGCAGCAGTTGCGTGAGTTCCTGCGCCAGGAGCACGCAGCCGGCAAAGAGATCTACCCGCCGGGGCCGTTGATTTTCAACGCGCTCAATACCACCCCGCTGAGCCAAGTCAAAGTGGTGATCCTCGGCCAGGACCCGTACCACGGCCCCGGCCAAGCCCATGGCCTGTGCTTCTCGGTACAGCCGGGCGTACCGGCACCGCCGTCGCTGGTCAACATCTACAAAGAGCTACAGCGCGACCTGAACATCCCCATCCCCAATCACGGCTACCTGCAAAGCTGGGCCGAGCAGGGCGTGCTGCTGCTCAATACCACCATGACGGTCGAGCGCGCCAATGCAGCCTCGCATGCCAAGAAGGGTTGGGAGCTGTTTACCGACCGAATCATCCAGGTAGTCAGCGAGCAGTGCCCCAACGTGGTGTTCCTGCTGTGGGGGGCACATGCCCAGAGCAAGCAGAAGCTGATCGACGGCACCAAGCACCTGGTGCTCAAGTCGGTGCATCCCTCGCCACTGTCGGCATACCGCGGTTTTCTTGGTTGTGGGCACTTCAGCCGTACCAATGCCTTTCTCGAACAGCGCGGCATGGCGCCTATCAACTGGGCATTGCCGCCACTGTGAATACCGCCCGGGGCTGCCAGGCAGCCCTTACGGACGGGCCTTTACCCAATACCTGAACAATGGCTCTGCCAGAAACAGCACCAGCACCAGCCGTACCACCTGCAGCGCCGTTACCAGCGGTACCGACAGTTGCAAGGTCTCAGCCGTAAGGCTCATCTCGGCGATGCCGCCGGGCATCATTCCCAGCGTCAGTGAGCGCAGGTCAAGTTCGGTCATCATACTGAGCACCCATGCAGCGCTGCCGGCAATGGCCATGCACAGCGAAGTGGCGAGCAGTGTACGGCCAAGAAAGGACGGTGCGCGGCGGAAAAACGCCCGGTTGAAGTGGCATGCCAGCCCGCTGCCGATCAGCCACTGGCCTACCTGGCTGGCGCCATCGGGCAGGGCGATCTGCAACGTCCCTATAAGGCTTATCGAGGCGGCCACCAGCAGAGGGCCGAACAGCCAAGGGTTGGGTTGACGCAGGCGCTGCCACACAAAGCCCATGCCCACACCCAGCGGCACGATCAGCGCCAGCCAGCCCCAGCTGACACTGCCGGTGTGGTTCAGTGGCACGCCATCGCCTAGCAGAAACTTGAACAGTGCCGGCACGCACAGCACCACCGTCAGTACCCGCAGGCTCTGCGCTGCAGCCACTTGGCTGAGCACAGCACCGTTGCGCGCGCCAAGGTTGACCATTTCACCCGAACCACCGGGCATGCTGGCGAAGAACGCGGTGGCCCGGTCCTCTCCGGTGCGCCGCAGCAGCCATACGCTGATGACGCTGGACAAGGTGGTGAACAGTGCGCCGAAGCAGATCAGTGCGAAGTGGCTGGCGACTTGCTCGATCACTGCCGGGGTGAAGTGCAGGCCGATACCGATACCGATGATGCATTGGCCGCATTTGCGGCCATTGGGTATTTCCGCTAGCTGCCAAGGCGTCAGGCAGCGCACCAGAATGATCGCCAGCAACGAGCCGACCATCCAAGGCAAAGGCCAGCCGACCTTGCTGGCGGCATAACCGCCTGCAAGCCCGACCAGCCCGGTGGCAACGAACAGCGGTACAGACCGATCAGGCATCGGCCATGGCCCGGCGCTGCAGGCTGCGTTTGCGCCAGATGCGCAGCAGCGGCAGTGCCAGCATGCAGCCCACCAATACCCAAACGCCCATGCTGATCGGGCTCGACCAGAGGATGCCCAGTTCACCGTTGGAGATCGACAGGGCGCGGCGCAGGTTCTGCTCCATCAGGCCACCGAGGATGAAGCCCAGCAGAATCGGCGACAGCGGGAAGTCCAGCTTGCGCAGGATGTAGCCCATGATGCCGATGCCGACCATCAGGAACAGGTCGAAGGTGGTGGCATGCACGGCGTACACGCCGATTGCGGTAATGATTGCGATCACCGGCACCAGCGCCCAGTTCGGCACGGCCAGAATGCGAGTGAAGATGCGGATCATCGGAATGTTCAGAATCACCAGCATGATATTGGCGATGAACAACGAGGCGATCAGGCCCCAGACGATGTCTGGCTGTTGTTCGAACAGCAGCGGGCCTGGAGTGATGTTGTACAGGGTGAGCGCGCCGATCATTACCGCAGTGGTGCCCGAGCCGGGCACGCCAAGGGTCAGCATCGGTACCAGCGCACCGCAGCAGGATGCACCGATAGCGGTTTCCGGGGCCGCCAGGCCGCGGGCATCACCCTTGCCGAACTTGCCCGATTCACCGGCCAGCCGTTTTTCGGTCATGTAGGCAACAGCACTGGCCAGGGTTGCACCGGCGCCTGGCAGCACGCCCATGATGAAGCCCAGCAGGCCGCAGCGGATATTGACCACAAATACCGACGCCGCTTCCTTTAGATTGAACAGCATGCGCCCGGTGGCCTTGACCGCTTCGTGGCCATGGTGGGTTTTTTCCAGCAACAGCAGGATCTCGCTGACCGAGAACAGGCCCAGTACCAGCACCACGAACTGGATGCCATCGGCCAGGTGCACACTGTCGCCGGTAAAGCGGTAGACGCCGCTGTTGGCATCGATACCGACGGCCGACAGGAACAGTCCGATCAGTGCGGCAATGAACGTCTTCAGCGGTTTGTCACCGGCCATGCCGCCCAGGGCGACGATGGCGAACACCATCAGCACGAAGTACTCCGCCGGGCCAAAGGCGATCGCCCACTTGGCCAGCAGCGGGGCGAACAGCACCATGCCGCAAGTGGCGATGAGCGCGCCGATGAACGAGCTCCAGGCCGACAGCGACAGGGCCACGCCGGCCAAGCCCTGGCGTGCCATTGGGTAACCGTCCAGGGTGGTCATCACGGTCGAGGCTTCGCCGGGAATATTCAGCAGGATCGAGCTGATCCGGCCGCCGTACTCGCAACCCAGGTAAACGGCCGCTAGCAGGATCAAGGCAGACTCCGGCGGCAGGCCCAGGGCGAAAGCGATTGGGATCAGCAGCGCCACGCCGTTGATCGGGCCCAGGCCTGGCAGCAAGCCGACCACGGTGCCGATCAGCGTGCCCGACAGGGCGGTGACCAGGTTGTAGGGGGACAGGGCGACGCCGAAGCCCTGGCCCAGGTAGCTCAAGGTATCCATGTGTCAGTTCTCCAGTACGCTCAGCAGGCCAAGGGGCAGGGGTACGTCCATGACGCGGTCGAACAGCCAGTAGAGGAATACGCTCATGCCCACCACCACCAGGGTGCTGTGCAGCCAGCGGCCACCGTACAGGCGGGCCATGGGGATGCCGACCAGAATGGCGCTGAGGATGAAGCCCAGTACTTCGAAGGTGGCTGCGAACAGCACCAGCAGGCCGACGCAGCAGGTGATCTTGATCAGGGTTTGGCGGTCCAGCTCTGGTTCATCGTCCTTGCGCACGATGGGGGTCGGGCGGATGGCCAGGTACAGCAAGCCCAGGCTCATCAAGCCGAGCATCAGCAACGGGTAGGCCCGGGGCCCTACCGGCTCGTAGGAAAAAGCGGCCTGATAGGGCCAGGCCATCACGGCCAGGATGGCGCACAGCGCCAGCAAGACCACGGCGAAGAGGCGTTGCAGGATCATGTTGGAATCCTCGGGAATGTTCGACGCGACATAGACCCTGTGGGGCTGGGTTGACCCGCGAACCAGTGCCAAGCACTGGCCATGCATCGCGGGGAGTGCTTTACGGGTCAATCTGCTGCCACCAGGGTCGAGTTACAGCTCCAATCACTGAACCAGGCCGAATTCCTTGGCCAGTTTCTTGTACTCAGCCACTTGGTTCTTCACATAACCGTCCAGCTCCGAGCCGGTCATGGCGAACGGGAACAGCTCACGCTGGTCACGCAGCTTGGCGAAGTCTTCGGAGGCCAGCATCTTGTCGAACGATTCTTTCCACCAGGCGTATTCCTCGTCGCTCACCTTCGGGCCGAGGTAGAAACCGCGCACCACTGGCCAAACGATGTCGTAGCCCTGCTCCCTGGCAGTGGGGATATCTTTCATTTCTGGCTCGTCCAGGCGGTTTTCGGCGAACACGGCGAGGATGCGCATGTTGCCGCTCTGGATGTGCGGCATGGAGTCGGAGATGTCGGTGGAGCCAACCTGAATATGCCCACCCAGCAACGCGGTGGCGATTTCACCGCCGCCTTCAAGGGCCACGTAGCGCAGGTCTCGCGGGTTGATACCCGCTGCTTTGGCGATCAATGCGGTTTGCATCCAGTCCTGGCTGCCGACGGTGCCGCCAGAACCGATCACGACCTTGCTCGGGTCCTTTTTCAGCGCCGCGACCAAGTCGTCGAGGCTTTTATAGGGCGAGTCGCTTTTCACTGCGATAGCGCCGTAGCTGGTGCCGACGGCGGCCAGCCACTTCACCGCGTTCTCGTCAAAGCGGCCGAACTTGCCCTGGGCCAGGTTCAACAAAGAGCCACTGGACCAGGCGACCAGGGTGCCGGCGTCGGCCGGGCGCTGGGCGACCACCGCGTTGTACGCCACCGCGCCGACACCGCCAGGCATGTAGGTCACACGCATCGGCTTGCTGAGGATTTTTTCCTGCACCAGGGCGCTCTGCGCCAGCTTGCAGGTCAGGTCGAAGCCACCACCTGGGGAGGCTGGGGCAATGCACTCGGGGCGTTTGGGCTCGGCGGCCAGAGCGTTACCGGCCAGCAACAGGCAACCGGTGGCGAGGGCGAGGCGGCGCAGGGAAAAGGTCATCGTCAGTCTCCGTGAACATTGTTGTTTTGAATTACCACAGGGCTACGCTGTAGCTCACCAGCACCCGTACTTCGTCCGCATCACGGGCGAAATTGGAGCGGAAGGTGGCGTTGCGCAGGCGCACGGCAACGTTTTTCAACGGGCCGGCTTGTACCACGTACTTGATTTCGCTGTCGCGTTCCCACTCCTTGCCCTCGCCACCAGCGGCACGGCTGACGTTATCGCCGTTGATGTAGCGGGTCATGAAGCTCAGGCCTGGAATGCCCAGGGCGGCGAAGTTGTAGTCGTAGCGGGCTTGCCAGGAGCGCTCGTCGGCATTGGCGAAGTCGTTGATCTGTACGAAGTTGACCAAGTAGGGATCGGCGCCGTCGATGTAGGGGAAGGCGCTGTCGCCCGACAGCTGCTGCCAGGCGGCGCTGACTTTGTGCCCACCCAGGCTATAGCTGAACATGGTGTTGAAGGTGGTGTTGTCGATTCGCCCGGCCTTGGCCGCCCCTGCGTCGTCACTGATTGCCAGGCGTACGTCGGCGGCCAGGGCGCCCGGGCCCCAGGGCTGGGTGGCGAGCATGCCGATGAAGTGCTGGCGGTAGATGTCATCGAGCTGCGCGAAGTGGTAGCTGCCGGTGATGCGGTCGGTGAACTGGTAGTCAAGGCCCGCCAGATCGAGGTTGTCGGCGCTGAACGAACCACCGAAGCGGCCGTTCTTGTTGTTCAGGGCAAGGTCTTCCCAGTTGGTATCGTTGCGGTCCTTGGCCTTGTCCAGGCGCCCACCGGTGAAGGTCAGGCCCTTGATCTCCTGAGAAGTCAGCAGGCCGCCTTCGAAGGTTTGCGGCAGAATGCGCCCGTCATTGGGCTGCAAGGTCGGCAGTTCAGGGATGAGAGTGCCGATCTTAAGCTCGGTCTTGGAAACTTTGACCTTGCCGGTCAGCCCAAGCTTGGAGTATTCGTTGGCGGCTTTGCCGTCATCGTGGGTCGGCAGCAGGCCGGTGTCGGTGCGGTCGGGGCTGGAATCAAGCTTGATGCCCATCATACCCAGCGCATCCACGCCGAAGCCCACCGTGCCATCGGTGTAGCCGGACTCGAAGTTGAGCATGAAACCCTGGGCCCATTCGTCGCGCTTGGATTGCTGCGCACTGGTGCCGTCGCGAAAGTCGCGATTGAAATACATGTTGCGGGTTTCGAAGGTCGCCGTGCTGTCTTCCAAGAAGGCGGCCTGGCTGAGCGGAGCAACACCGGCAAGTGCAAGAGCGCTGGCGATGGCAGAGGGGCGCGGGGACAGGGAACGGCTAGGCGCGAACGCCTTCGGCTGCAATGACAGCATCGAGATGACTCCGTTTATTGTTCTTATTCGTTGCACCTTACTGGTGCTTTTTTCGGCGCATGGAGCGACCGTAGTGCGATGCTAGGCAACGAACCTTTCGCTAACCTTTCAGCGTGAAAGGTTTGTTCGAAGGGCTTCACAGGGTTGCAGACAGCGGTAAACTCCGCGCCACCGCCCCACCCGAGCAGGGAGAATCCGATGCGTGTACTGCTGGTCGAAGACCACCTGCAACTGGCCGAAAGCGTGGCCCAGGCCCTCAAGAGTCACGGCCTGACGGTGGACGTGCTGCATGATGGCGTAGCTGCCGACCTGGCCTTGGCCAGCGAGGAGTACGCCGTTGCCGTGCTCGATGTGGGCCTGCCGCGCATGGACGGTTTCGAAGTGCTGGCGCGCCTGCGCGGCCGTGGCAAGACTGTACCGGTGCTGATGCTCACAGCGCGCAGCGATGTGAAGGACCGTGTGCATGGCCTGAACCTGGGGGCGGACGATTACCTGGCAAAACCTTTCGAACTGACCGAGCTCGAGGCCCGGGTCAAGGCATTGCTGCGGCGCAGTGTGCTGGGTGGTGAACGCCAGCAACGTTGCGGGCCATTGGTTTACGATCTGGACACCCGACGCTTCAACCTCGGGGACGACATTCTGACGCTGACCTCTCGTGAGCAGAGCGTGCTCGAGGCCTTGATCGCTCGCCCCGGCCGGGTGATGAGCAAGGAGCAGTTGGCGGCGCAGGTATTTGGCCTGGATGAAGAGGCCAGCCCAGACGCCATCGAAATCTACATTCATCGCCTGCGCAAGAAGCTCGATGGCTACCCGGTCGCCATCGTCACGTTCCGGGGCCTGGGTTATTTGCTAGAGCACCGTGATGCGCAGTAATGGCAGCCTGCGCGGGCGGCTGCTGGGCAACCTTGCGCTGCTTCTAGTGGTATTGATGCTGGCCAGTGGCTTGAGCGCCTACTGGAATGGACGTGAAGCTGCCGATACCGCTTATGACCGGACCCTGCTGGCATCGGCACGTACCATTGCCGCCGGGCTTTCGCAGCGCGACGGCAGCCTCAGCGCCGATGTGCCTTATGTGGCCCTCGATACCTTCGCCTATGACAGCGCCGGGCGTATCTACTATCAGGTCCTGGACATCAATCAAAAGTTGATTTCAGGCTATGAGCACCTGCCACCGCCGCCGACCGGCACGCCGCGTACTGACGACTACCCCGCACTGGCGCGCTTCTACGATGCCACCTACCTTGGCCAGGATGTGCGCGTGGTGAGCCTGCTCAAAGCGGTGAGCGAGCCGAACATGAACGGCATGGCAGAAATTCGCGTGGCCGAGACCGAAGAGGCGAGGGTACGCATGGCGCGCAGCTTGATGGCCGATACGCTGCTGCGTCTGGGCATGCTGGCGCTGGGCGCACTGGTATTGGTGTGGTTTGCCGTGAGTGCGGCGCTGCGGCCGTTGGAGCGCCTGCGCACGGCGGTCGAGGAGCGTCAGCCTGATGACCTGCGGGCGCTGCCAGTGGTGCAGGTGCAGCATGAGCTGACGCCGCTGGTCGGTGCCCTGAACCACTTCACCGAGCGTTTGCGCGGGCAGTTCGAACGCCAGGCAAAGTTCATCGCCGAAGCTGCCCACGAACTACGTACACCGTTGGCGGCCCTCAAGGCGCGGGTCGAGCTGGGGCTGCGCTCCCAGCGGCCCGAAGAGTGGCGGCAAACCCTGGAAACCGCCGCACAGGGTACCGACCGGTTGACTCATCTGGCCAATCAGTTGCTGTCGTTGGCGCGGGTTGAAAATGGCGCCCGTGCCATTGCCGAGGGCGGGGCACAGCGTCTGGACCTGAGCCAGCTTGCCCGCGAGCTGGGGATGGCCATGGCGCCATTGGCCTATAACCGGGGTGTGGCTTTGGCGCTTGAGGCACCGGCGCCAGTGTGGCTGAAAGGAGAGCCAACTTTGCTCAATGAGTTGCTCAGCAACCTGGTGGACAACGCCCTGGCCCATACGCCGGCCAATGGCAATGTCATCATTCGTGTACTGGGCCCGGCGGTACTTGAGGTCGAAGATGACGGTCCCGGCATCCCCGAAGATGAGCGGGAACGGGTATTCGAGCGGTTCTACCGCAGAGGTGTGCAGGGCAGCGGCCTGGGCTTGGCTATCGTGGGTGAGATCTGCCGGGCTCACTTGGCGCAGATCAGCCTGCACGATGGCGAGAAGGGTGGGCTGAAGGTGCGCGTGAGCTTCATCGCTGACTGACCTTTACCGCCTGGGCAACCGCTAATCAGCGCAGCATGCTGCGTGCTTCCAGCAGCTCTGCCACTTCGAGCTCCGTGCCGAACGGCAAGCCAAGGTGCTGGTAGGCAGGCAGCGCCGCCAGGGGCCGGCTGCGCCCGCGCTGGCTCAGGCACTTGGCGATCTGCACCACGTCGATGTAGTCGACCTTGTCGGTGCGACGGTCCAGGTCCTGCACCTGGCTTGGTAGGTTCACCAACTGCTCGGGAAACTCCCACGCAGAGAGAATCTTGTCACCCAACACGGGTTGGATCTGCTCGATCACATAGTGCAGGCAGACAGGGTCGGACAGCAGTTCGTTGTGTTCTTCGGCATAAATCAGCACGGGCAGAGCGCCAATCTGGTTGACGAGCCCCCCGAGTGTCGCCTGGTCAGGCTTCAAGTGGGTGTATCTTCGGCAAATTTCATAGCTAACGCCGGCGATCTCGAGGCTATTCGCCCAAATATCTCGTAACTTCTGTTCAACGGCGGGTGAGCGAGCGTGGAAGATCTGCTCGATGACCAAGCCGATGGACAAGTTGCAGCTATAGTTGATGCCCAGACGGGTAATGGCAGTGTGCAGGTCAGTGACCTCTACCGCAGCACGCAGCAGGGGGCTGTTGACTACCTTGATCAGGCGCGCCGCCAAGGCGGCGTCGCGGCCTATGACTTTGCTCAGCGCGGCTACGCTGATTTCGCTGTCTTCGGCCGCCTCGCGAATGCTCAAGGCAACCTCGGGCAGGGTCGGCAGCACCAGGTCATCGTTCTCGATGGCAGCGAGCAACTGTGCTTGAACCATCTCGGCCAGCTTGTTCATGAACGTCTCAACGGCAAAGGGGGTGCACTGTTCAGCGCTGGATTTCCCGGTCGCGGTCCAACTCATACGGCAGGGTCAGCAGCTGCAGGCGTGGGCCTTCAAGGCCTCCCAGGTGCAAGTTGTCATCCTCTACCGCCTCCGCGGTCAGTACCGCCAATAGCTCGCACTCATTGCCAGCGCTGGCAGCCAGTACGACCTCGCCTACCGATGACCCATGGGTAGGCGAAAAGATTGGCGTGGCGGGGGCTGGAGCCTCTTGCTGAGCCAGTGCCAGCCGGTACTGGCGGCGCTTGAGCTTACCCAGATACTGCATGCGCGCGACGATTTCCTGGCCGGTGTAGCAGCCTTTCTTGAAGCTTACGCCGTCGACCGCTTGCAGGTTTATCATCTGTGGGATGAACAGTTCACGGGTCGGGCCCATGACTTGGCCGATACCGGCGCGGATCTGGCCCAGCAGCCAGTCGTTCAGGCGGCCTTCGGGCAGCGTTGCAGCCAGCCGTTGGCGAACGTCGGCAGCCTGCGCCACAGGTATCCAGAGTTCGCTGCGCTCAGGCGAGACGGTAATGGCGATAAGGCCATCATGACGCACGGTGCTACCTGGCGCTGGCGGTAGGTCAAGCCCTAATGCCTGCAATGCGCCAGCGCCACCTTGCAGGCCGAAACGCGCCCAGGCGGCGCTCTCGTCTGTGAGGGTTGCCTTGGAAAATACTGCATACTTCTTGAGGTCGGCCAGTTGAGGCTCCAGCAACTCGCTGGCCATCGCCAGCAGGTAGCCATTGCCTTCGGGCAGAATCCGGAAGCTCGACTGCATGCGCCCTTTGACCATGCACCGGGCGCCCAGGCTGGCGTACTCAAGGCTTAGATAACTGATGTTGCAGGTCAGCTGGCCCTGCAGGAACTTGCCGGCGTCGGAGCCGCGCACGGCGAGAATGCCCTCGTGGGACAGGGGGGTGAAGAAAGCGGAATCGGCCATGGGACATCGCATTGGCTAAAGACTGGCGGCCATCATAGAACGCCAGTAACAAAATAGGTAGGTGACTAGACCAACGCCCTGTGCCGCTTCCTTCAGCGCGCGGTATACTGCGCGACCATTCGAGGAGGGCCCCATGGTCGAACAAACTGAACTCAACCGGCTTTTCTGGCACAGCCGTCGCGGCATGCTGGAACTGGACGTACTGCTGGTGCCATTCACCCAGGAGGTCTATCCGACCCTGAGCGAAGCTGACCGCGAACTCTATGTGCGCCTGCTGAGCTGTGAAGATCAGGACATGTTCGGCTGGTTCATGGAGCGCACCGAATCTGAAGACCCGGAGCTGCAGCGCATGGTCCGTATCATTCTGGATCGTGTCCAGCCCAAGTGAGTATTTCGACTGCCGCTGGCAGGGCTCGCGCCTGCTGCTGGCGGCTTACCTGGGTTGCCAGGTGCTGGCCCTGCTGGCGCTGTGGCTGAGTGCATTACCTGGGTGGCTCGGGCTTTGCCTGCTGGCCGCTGTCTTCGCCCACGGCTGTTGGGCCATTCCCCATCGTATTCTGCTGACAGATCCCCGCGCCATTACCGGCTTGCGCCGCAGCGCCACGGGCTGGTGTGTGTACAGTCATGCGCAAGGCTGGCAGCCGGTTCGTTTGTGTCGCGACACTGTGGCACTGCCGGGGTTGGTAGTCTTGCGCTTTGCCAGAGCTGGGCACTGGTTCGGCCAGAGCCAGTGCATACTTGCCGATTCCCTGGCGCCTGACCTGCATCGACGTTTACGGGTGCGCTGAGGTTCAGCCGGCGCCGCTTCAACGTCAACCTCAAGCCGGAGTGAGAACGGTGTCCTTGGCCTCGGTAAGCATGCTTGGGTAGTCCAGGGTGTAATGCAAACCACGGCTCTCCTTGCGCTGCATCGCCGAGCGGATCATCAGTTCCGCCACCTGTGCCAGGTTGCGCAATTCGATCAAGTCGCGGCTGACCTTGTAATTGCTGTAGAACTCGTCGATTTCATCCAGTAACAGGCGTACGCGGTGTTCGGCGCGCTGCAGGCGCTTGCTGGTGCGTACGATGCCCACGTAGTCCCACATGAAGCGCCGCAACTCGTCCCAGTTGTGCGCGATGATCACGTCTTCGTCCGAGTCGGTCACTTGGCTGGCGTCCCAGCAGGGCAGGGCGTTGGGCATGCTGATCCGGCCAAGGTGCGCCTGGATGTCCGCTGCCGCAGCGCGGCCATACACGAAACATTCCAGTAGCGAATTACTGGCCATGCGATTGGCGCCGTGCAAGCCAGTGAAGCTGGTTTCGCCGATTGCATACAGTCCCGGTACATCGGTATGCCCGCGCTGGTCGACCACGACGCCGCCGCAGGTGTAATGCGCAGCAGGCACCACCGGGATCGGTTGGCGAGTGATGTCGATGCCAAACCCCAGGCAGCGCTCGTAAACGGTCGGGAAGTGACTTTTGATGAACTCTGCTGGCTTGTGGGTAATGTCCAGATACACACAATCGACACCCAGGCGCTTCATTTCGTGGTCGATGGCGCGCGCGACGATGTCGCGGGGGGCAAGCTCCTCGCGCGGGTCGAAGCGCGGCATGAAACGCTCGCCATTGGGCAGGCGCAACAGCGCACCTTCGCCACGCAGCGCCTCGGTGATCAAGAAGCTCTTGGCCTGCGGGTGATACAGGCAAGTGGGATGAAACTGATTGAATTCCAGGTTGGCCACCCGGCAGCCAGCCCGCCAGGCCATGGCAATGCCGTCACCGCAGGCACCGTCGGGATTGCTGGTATAGAGGTAGACTTTGGCGGCGCCGCCGGTGGCAAGCACTGTGAAGCGCGCGCCGAACGTGTCGACTTCGCCGCTGTTGCGGTTAAGTACGTAGGCACCCAAGCACCGATCGCCCGGCAGGCCCAGGCGGCGCTCGGTAATCAGGTCCACGGCGACCCGTTGTTCCAGCAGCTCGATGTTCGGGCGCTTGCGCGCTTGTTCCAGCAACGTGGTGAAGATCGCTGCGCCAGTGGCGTCGGCCGCATGGATGATGCGCCGATGGCTGTGGCCACCCTCACGGGTCAAGTGGAACTCGAAGCCGCCATCATCGACGCTGTAATGTTCGTCGCGGGTAAAAGGCACGCCTTGTTCGATCAGCCATTCAATGGCTTCGCGGCTGTGCTCGACGGTGAAGCGCACAGCGTTTTCATCGCACAACCCGCCACCGGCGTTGAGGGTATCTTCGACATGCGACTGTACGGTGTCGGTATTGTCCAGTACCGCAGCGACCCCACCCTGGGCCCAGAAGGTCGAACCATTGGCCAAGTCGCCTTTGCTCAGCACGGCAATACGCAAGTGGTCCGGAAGGTTCAGTGCCAGGCTAAGGCCGGCTGCGCCGCTGCCGATCACCAGGACATCATGTTGGAATTGTTGGCTCATGTCGGGACACTAGTAATCTTTGGAAAGGGCACGGCACAATAGCCACGTGCAGATGGCAATGTGAAACTATCGTGAATGCTGGCCGGGCTGTCTTTATAGCAGCCTGGGGTGGCGAATATCCATGCCAGTTGGGGCGTTGCAGCAATCTTTGCGGGAACTTTCCGATGCACCAGGAAATCCTAAGAAGGCTGTCCGCACGCCAGATTATGCCAAGGCGACGCGGGGCGGCAGCTCTATCCGGGCTGACACCTGCGTAATTTGAAACCTGTTTATCGACGTAGCGAGCCGTGATTACGCCGCGTCTTCCGTGCGAGCCGACCGAGGCCGCAGGAAACTTGCTTGGAGGGGAGAACTTTTGCGCAAAGCCCGAGTCTATGTTTGCAAGCCTCAACAAAGGCTGCTGCAACGCTCCTTCGAGTTCACTGAGGAGTGTTCATGCTAACCCAGGAAGAGGATCAGCAGCTTGTCGAGCGCGTGCAGCGCGGCGACAGGCGAGCGTTCGATCTGTTGGTGCTGAAGTATCAGCACAAGATTCTCGGGTTGATCGTGCGGTTCGTTCACGATACCCACGAAGCCCAGGATGTTGCGCAGGAAGCCTTTATCAAGGCCTACCGCGCGCTTGGCAATTTCCGCGGAGACAGTGCGTTTTATACCTGGCTGTACCGCATCGCCATCAACACGGCGAAGAATTACCTGGTGTCCCGTGGAAGACGGCCGCCAGACAGTGATGTGAGCTCCGAGGATGCGGAGTTTTACGACGGCGATCATGGTCTCAAGGATCTCGAGTCCCCAGAGCGCTCGTTGTTGCGGGATGAAATCGAAGGCACTGTCCATCGCACCATCCAGCAACTGCCAGAAGATTTGCGCACGGCGTTGACCCTGCGTGAATTCGATGGGTTGAGTTATGAAGACATTGCCAGCGTCATGCAATGTCCAGTGGGTACCGTGCGCTCTCGAATCTTCCGCGCTCGGGAGGCCATAGATAAAGCCCTGCAGCCGTTGTTGCAGGAAACCTGAGACAGCGGCGACAGCCAAGAGAGGAACCGTCATGAGTCGTGAAGCTTTGCAGGAATCGCTGTCCGCGGTGATGGATAACGAAGCGGACGAACTGGAATTGCGTCGGGTGTTGAACGCCGTCGACGACGCTGAAACCCGTGCCACCTGGTCGCGTTACCAGGTAGCGCGTGCAGCAATGCACAAGGAGCTGTTGCTGCCTAAACTGGATATCGCCTCGGCAGTATCTGCAGCCCTGGCCGACGAAGCCGTGCCGGCTAAGGTCAAACAGGGCCCATGGCGTACGATCGGCCGCCTGGCTGTTGCTGCTTCGGTGACCGTAGCGGTGCTGGCAGGCGTGCGGATGTACAACCAGGATGAAATCACTGGCGCGCAGCTCGCTGCCCAGCAACCTGCCCAGCAAGGCCTGACCATGCCACAAACTCAAGGTCCGGCTGTTCTGGCAGGCTACAGTGAAAGCAGTGAGCAACCGACTGGGCCTATGGCCAACGGCGTGTTGCAGAACCAGGCCGGCTGGGACCAGCGTCTGCCAGGCTATCTGCGCCAGCACGCTCAGGAATCTGCGCTCAAGGGCACTGAAACCGCTCTGCCGTACGCCCGCGCTGCCAGCCTGGAAAACCGCTAAGTAAGGAGGCCCATGCGCGCGCTACCTCTGCTGTCGCTGCTGATTGGCAGCTGCATTGCGGTGCCAGCGTTGGCGGCCAATTCCTCGCCTCAGGCGAGCGAATGGCTGAACAAGCTGGCACGGGCCGAGCAAAAGCAAAGTTATCAAGGCTCTTTCGTCTACGAGCGAAATGGTAGCTTCTCTTCCCACGATATCTGGCATCGCGTTCAGGATGGCCAAGTCAGCGAGCGGTTGCTTCAGCTCGACGGCCCCGCCGAGGAAATCGTGCGGCTAAATGGCAACGTGCAGTGCGTCAGTGGTGCCCTCACTGGCGCAGCGAGCGGGTCCAGCAGTCTGCCTGATGCTGCGCCGCACCTTCTCGACCCGCTCAAGCTCATGAGCTGGTATGACCTTGCAATGGCTGGCACGTCCCGAGTGGCCGGGCGTGACGCGGTAATTGTCACGCTGACCCCGCGAGACCAGCATCGCTATGCTTTCGAACTTCATCTGGACCGTCGCACTGGCTTGCCGCTTCGTTCATTGATGCTCAATGACAAAGGGCAGCTACTCGAGCGTTTCCAGATGACGCGTCTGGACACTCAAGACCCACCTAGCGACAAGGACCTGCAGGCCAGTGCCGCCTGCAAACTGATCCAACCCGGCACTACCACCACCACTACGGCGGTCGCGGGTTGGCGGTCGGACTGGCTGCCGCCTGGTTTCGAGCTAATCAGCAGTGCGGTGCGCCGTGATTCAGAGCGTAACAGTTCAGTCAGTAGCCTGATGTACGACGATGGCCTGGCGCGTTTTTCGGTTTTTTTGGAACGGGTGAAGGATGATGGCGGTGCCGATGTGCGGACCCAGCTCGGGCCGACCTCCGCTGTATCGCGTCGTTTGAACACCCCAAAAGGAAAAGTGCAGGTCACTGTGGTCGGCGAAATTCCGTTGGGCACCGCGGAGCGTGTAGCGCTGTCGATGCGCCCTCAGGATGCCCAGGCGCGCCAGTGATGGCGCGCGTTGTCGGGGCGGTTGCAGGGTTTTTGACGGGCGAATCGGCATGCGGCTGAAATGAAATTAAAGCATTGTCATTTGCAATCTTTCGGCAAATTTTCTATAGGTCAGGCTTCTAGGAGTCTGGCCTTTCCTGCTTTAGGCAGGGCTATTTCCAACTACCGCTCGTTGTGACGGGAGCCGTATGTCAATACCACGCTTGAAATACTACCTAACGATATTCGCCGCCGTGCTCATGCTCGGCCAGGTGCTTACTGCTCAGGCCGATGAAGCCCTGCCGGACTTCACCACCCTGGTTGAGCAAGCCTCGCCGGCAGTAGTGAACATCAGTACCAAGCAGAAGCTGCCTGACCGCGTTGCTGCCGGGCAGATGCCCGACCTCGAAGGCCTGCCACCGATGTTCCGCGAGTTCTTCGAACGTAACATGCCGCAGCAGCCTCGCTCGCCGCGCGGCGATCGTCAGCGCGAGGCCATGTCTCTGGGCTCGGGTTTCATCATCTCCAGTGATGGCTACGTACTGACCAACAACCATGTGGTTGCCGATGCCGACGAGATCATCGTGCGTCTGTCCGACCGCAGTGAGCTGCAGGCCAAGCTGATCGGCACCGACCCACGTACTGACGTAGCGTTGCTGAAGGTCGATGGCAAGAACCTGCCGACCGTCAAGCTTGGTGACTCGGAAAAGCTGAAGGTGGGTGAGTGGGTGCTGGCCATCGGTTCGCCGTTCGGTTTTGACCACTCGGTGACCAAAGGTATCGTCAGTGCCAAAGGGCGTACCCTGCCCAACGATACCTATGTGCCGTTCATCCAGACCGACGTTGCCATCAACCCGGGGAACTCCGGTGGGCCGCTGTTCAACATGAAGGGCGAAGTGGTGGGCATCAACTCGCAGATCTTCACCCGTTCCGGCGGCTTCATGGGCCTGTCGTTCGCGATTCCAATCGATGTTGCCATCGATGTGTCCAATCAGCTGAAGAAAGATGGCAAGGTCAGCCGCGGCTGGTTGGGCGTGGTGATTCAAGAGGTCAACAAGGACCTGGCTGAATCCTTCGGCCTCGACAAGCCTGCAGGTGCTCTGGTCGCCCAGGTACTGGAAAACAGCCCGGCAGCCAAAGGGGGCCTGCAGGTGGGTGATGTAATTCTGAGCATGAACGGCCAACCGATCATCATGTCGGCAGATTTGCCACACTTGGTCGGTAGCCTCAAGGATGGTGAGAAAGCCAAGCTGGAGATCATCCGCAACGGCAAGCGCCAGACCCTGGACGTGGCCGTCGGCCCGATGCCTGACGACGATGCCGATATCGGCACTGGCAGCAGTGCTGATGGCAGCGCCGAGCGTAACAGCAACCGCCTGGGCGTTTCGGTGGCAGACCTGACTGCAGAGCAGAAGAAAACCCTGGAGCTCAAAGGCGGCGTGGTCATCAAGGAAGTACAGGATGGCCCGGCTGCTTTGATCGGGCTGCGCCCAGGTGACGTCATCAGCCACCTGAACAACCAGGCAGTCACTTCGGCCAAACAGTTCACCGAAATCGCCAAGGATCTGCCGAAGAATCGCTCGGTATCGATGCGCGTCCTGCGCCAGGGCCGTGCCAGCTTCATTACCTTCAAACTCGCTGAATAAGCGGGCTTTGCGGGTGACCAGGGGGCAGCTTCGGCTGCCCTTTTTCATGAAAGTTCACAATTGCCAGGGGCAATGCTGTGTACAGTCCGATAGAGGAAACTCCCATATCCCAACAGCTTAAGGTACAATTCCCGGCTATTTTTCGGCGGGCGTCCGGCTCGCAGCCTTTTCCGAGTGTTGACCCGTGAGTGATTTGAGTCATATCCGCAATTTCTCCATCATCGCCCACATCGACCATGGCAAGTCGACGCTGGCCGACCGTTTCATTCAAATGTGCGGTGGCCTGACGGCGCGCGAAATGGAAGCCCAGGTACTGGACTCCATGGATCTGGAGCGCGAGCGCGGTATCACCATCAAGGCCCATAGCGTCACGCTCAATTACAAGGCGCAGGACGGCAAGGTCTACCAGCTCAATTTCATCGACACCCCTGGCCACGTCGACTTCACCTATGAAGTCTCGCGTTCGCTGGCCGCTTGCGAGGGTGCGCTGTTGGTGGTCGATGCAGGCCAAGGCGTCGAAGCCCAGTCGGTTGCCAACTGCTACACGGCCATCGAGCAAGGCCTGGAAGTCATGCCGGTGTTGAACAAGATGGACCTGCCCCAGGCCGACCCGGATCGCGTCAAGGACGAGATCGAGAAGATCATCGGCATCGACGCTACCGACGCCGTTGCCTGCAGTGCCAAAAGCGGCATGGGCGTGGACGAGGTGCTCGAGCGCCTGGTTCATACCATCCCCGCGCCAGAAGGCGATATCGATGCGCCGCTGCAGGCGCTGATCATCGACTCCTGGTTCGACAACTACCTTGGCGTGGTATCGCTGGTGCGTGTGCGCCACGGCCGCGTCAAGAAGGGCGACAAGATTCTGGTCAAATCCACCGGCAAGGTGCATCTGGTCGACAGCGTCGGTGTGTTCACCCCCAAGCACACCCAGACGGCCGACCTCAAAGCTGGTGAGGTGGGCTTCATCATCGGCAGCATCAAGGACATTCACGGTGCGCCGGTGGGCGATACCCTGACCTTGTCCACGACCCCTGAAGTCGAAGTGCTGCCTGGCTTTAAGCGGATCCAGCCGCAGGTCTACGCCGGCCTGTTCCCGGTCAGCTCCGACGACTTCGAGGACTTCCGCGATGCCCTGCAGAAGCTGACCCTCAATGACTCTTCGCTGCAGTACATGCCAGAAAGCTCCGATGCCCTGGGCTTCGGTTTCCGTTGCGGCTTCCTCGGCATGCTGCACATGGAAATCATCCAGGAGCGCCTGGAGCGCGAGTACGACCTGGACCTGATCACCACCGCACCAAGCGTGATCTACGAGCTTGAACTGAAAACCGGTGAAACCATCACCGTCGACAACCCGTCCAAGCTTCCAGATGTATCGGCCGTGGCTGATTTCCGCGAACCGATCGTCACCGCGACCATCCTGGTGCCGCAGGAACACCTGGGTAACGTCATCACCCTGTGCATCGAGAAGCGTGGCGTGCAGCGCGACATGCAGTTCCTCGGCAGCCAGGTGCAGGTGCGCTACGACTTGCCGATGAACGAAGTGGTGCTGGACTTCTTCGACCGCTTGAAGTCGACCAGCCGCGGCTATGCTTCGCTGGACTACCATTTTGATCGCTACCAGTCTGCCAACCTGGTCAAGCTGGACGTACTGATCAACGGCGACAAGGTCGATGCCCTGGCATTGATCGTGCACCGTGACAATGCGGCTTATAAAGGCCGTGCGTTGACTGAGAAGATGAAGGAGCTGATTCCTCGGCAGATGTTCGACGTGGCGATTCAGGCTGCCATCGGTGGCCAGATCATTGCGCGAACGACCGTCAAGGCACTCAGAAAGAACGTACTGGCCAAGTGCTACGGTGGTGACGTCAGCCGTAAGAAGAAACTGCTCGAGAAGCAGAAGGCCGGTAAGAAACGCATGAAACAGGTAGGTAACGTGGAAATTCCACAAGAAGCCTTCCTCGCCGTGCTCAGGTTGGATAGCTAGGTCCTATGTCGCTAAATTTCCCGCTGTTGCTAGTCATCGCCGTTTTCGTCTGCGGTCTGCTGGGCTTGATCGACCTGCTGTTCCTGGCCCCGCGCCGGCGAGCAGCGATCGCCAATTACCAGGGCAGCGTCACTCAGCCAGAAATGGCGGTGGTCGAGCGCCTCAACAAAGAGCCGCTGCTGGTCGAGTACGGTAAGTCGTTCTTCCCGGTGCTGTTCATCGTGCTGGTGCTGCGGTCGTTCCTGGTCGAACCGTTCCAGATCCCTTCGGGGTCGATGAAACCGACCCTGGAAGTGGGCGACTTCATCCTGGTGAACAAGTTCTCCTATGGCATTCGCTTGCCGGTGATCGACAAGAAGGTCATCGAGGTCGGTGACCCGCAACGCGGCGATGTGATGGTGTTCCGCTACCCAAGCGACCCGAATGTCAACTACATCAAGCGGGTAGTGGGCCTGCCGGGCGACACGATCCGTTACACCAGCGACAAGCGGCTGTTCGTCAACGGTCAGCCGATTGCCGAGCAGTTGGTCGGTACCGAGCCTGGAACGTTGGGCAGTGCCGAGTTGTACAAAGAGAAACTTGGCGAAGCCGAGCATCTGATCCGCAAGGAGATGACCCGTTATCGCATGCCGCCGGACCAGCAATGGACCGTGCCGGCTGGCCATTACTTCATGATGGGCGACAACCGCGACAACTCCAATGACAGCCGCTACTGGGATGACCCGAAAATCCCGAAGGAGCTGCATGGGATGGTGCCGGATCGCAACATCGTCGGCAAAGCCTTTGCCGTGTGGATGAGCTGGCCAGAACCCAAGCTCAGCCACTTGCCTAACCTGTCGCGGGTCGGGCTGATCCATTGATACCCTTCGGCGCTGTCCTAAAGACAGCGCCGAATGCATTTCTGACATAGGCTGTGATCTCAGGGAACGAGAGTTTCGCCGCTCGCCGCGACGGACCACAGCCAAACAGTCTTTCAGGATGTTGATTTGAACAACGCGTTGAACAACCTGCGGGTGGCTGCATGAGTGCTTCCCTTGCCCGTCTCGAGCGCAAGCTCGGCTACACCTTCAAGAACCAGGAGCAGATGCTGCTGGCCCTGACCCACCGCAGCTATGCCGGGCGCAATAACGAGCGCCTGGAGTTTCTCGGTGATGCCATTCTCAACTTCGTCGCTGGCGAGGCGCTGTTCGAGCGTTTCCCGCAGGCCCGTGAAGGCCAGCTGTCGCGCTTGCGCGCTCGCCTGGTCAAGGGTGAGACCCTGGCCCGTCTGGCCCGTGGCTTCGACCTGGGCGAGTATCTGCGTCTGGGTTCGGGTGAGCTCAAGAGCGGTGGCTTCCGCCGGGAGTCGATCCTCGCTGACGCCCTCGAGGCGCTGATCGGCGCCATCTACCTGGACGCAGACATGCAGACCGCACGCGAACGTGTGTTGGCCTGGCTGACCGATGAGTTCGAAGGGCTGACCTTGGTCGACACCAACAAGGACCCGAAAACCCGCCTGCAAGAGTTTCTGCAATCGCGCAGCTGTGAGCTGCCGCGTTACGAAGTGGTCGATATCCAGGGTGAACCGCACTGCCGAACCTTCTTCGTCGAATGTGAAGTCGTGCTTCTGAACAACAAAAGCCGTGGTCAGGGTGTCAGCCGGCGTATCGCCGAGCAGGTCGCCGCCGCTGCTGCCTTGATCGCCCTGGGCGTGGAGAATGGCAATGACTGAAAACAATCCGACCCGCTGCGGTTACGTGGCCATTGTCGGCCGCCCCAACGTGGGCAAGTCGACCCTGCTGAACCACATCCTGGGGCAGAAGCTGGCCATCACCTCGCGCAAGCCGCAGACCACCCGTCACAACATGCTCGGTATCAAGACCGAGGGTGAGGTACAGGCGATCTATGTCGACACCCCCGGCATGCACAAGGCCAACGACAAAGCACTGAATCGCTACATGAACCGCAACGCGTCGGCGGCTCTGAAAGACGTCGATGTGGTGATTTTCGTGGTCGATCGCACCCGTTGGACCGACGAGGACCAACTGGTGCTCGAACGTGTGCAGTACGTCACCGGCCCCCTGATCATCGCCGTCAACAAGACTGACCGCATGGAAGAGAAGGCCGAGTTGATCCCGCACCTGCAGTGGCTGCAAGAGCAGTTACCCAACGCTGAGGTGATGCCGATCTCGGCGCAGCAGGGCCACAATCTCGACGCGCTGGAAGCTCAGATCGCCAAGCACCTGCCGGAAAATGACCACTTCTTCCCGGAAGACCAGATCACCGACCGTAGCAGCCGGTTTCTTGCCGCTGAACTGGTGCGCGAAAAAATCATGCGTCAATTGGGTGCGGAGCTTCCGTACCAGATCACCGTGGAAATCGAAGAGTTCAAGCAGCAGGGGCATCTGCTGCACATCCATGCATTGATCCTGGTCGAGCGTGACGGCCAGAAGAAGATCATCATTGGTGACAAGGGCGAGCGCATCAAGCGCATAGGTTCCGAGGCGCGCAAGGACATGGAAGTGCTGTTCGACTCCAAGGTCATGCTCAACCTCTGGGTCAAAGTCAAAGGCGGCTGGTCCGACGATGAGCGCGCCCTGCGTTCGCTGGGCTACGGCGACCTGTAACCGACCCCGATAATCGGCTTACTCTGTGGGGGCGGGTTTACCTGTGAATGCGATGGCGGCTCGACCGCCGCATTCGGCGGTAAACCCGCTCCCACGGTTGTTTGTGAAGCATAGAGATGCCACATGGACCAGCCCACCCCCCAACCGGCCTACGTTCTGCACAGCCGCGCCTACAAGGAAACCAGTGCGCTGGTGGACTTTCTCACACCCCAAGGCTTGATGCGTGCAGTACTGCGCCGTGCGCGCGGTAAAGGCGGGAGCCTGGTCAGACCATTCGTCCCCCTGGAAGTGGAGCTGTACGGTAAGGGTGAGCTGAAGAACGTCAGGCGGCTGGACACCGTTGGTATTGCTGCCTGGTTGCATGGTGATGCGCTGTTCAGTGGGTTGTACCTCAATGAACTATTGATGCGCCTGCTGCCGGCTGAGGCACCGCAACCGGAGTTGTTCGAGCATTACGCCTTGACCTTGCAGGCATTGGCCCAAGGACGTCCCTTGGAGCCGCTGCTGCGCACCTTCGAGTGGCGGCTGCTGGAGGACCTGGGCTACACCTTCTCGCTCAGCCATGACCTCAACGACGACCTGATCCAAGCCGATGGTACTTACCGCCTGCGAGTCGATGCGGGCCTTGAGCGCGTGCACCTCGCCCAGCCTGGGCTGTTCAAGGGTACCGAGTTGCTGGCTCTGGCCCAGGCCGACTGGGAAGCACCGGGTGCTTTGCTTGCGGCCAAGCGATTGATGCGCCAGGCATTGGCGGTACATTTGGGGCCAAAACCGCTGGTCAGTCGGGAATTGTTTCGCAAGCGCTGAGCACGTCGTATGCTGTGTGGCTCAAACTTCAGGAGAGCCTTTCGTGACTCACAGCAACCGCATGCTCCTCGGCGTCAACATCGACCACGTGGCGACTTTGCGCCAGGCCCGCGGCACCCGCTACCCGGACCCGGTCAAGGCTGCGCTGGATGCCGAGGAAGCAGGCGCCGATGGTATTACCGTACACCTGCGTGAAGACCGCCGGCACATCCAGGAGCGCGACGTCCTGCTGCTCAAGGACGTGCTGCAAACGCGCATGAACTTCGAAATGGGCGTCACCGAAGAGATGATGGCCTTCGCCGAACAGATCCGCCCGGCGCACATCTGCCTGGTACCCGAGACCCGTCAGGAGCTGACCACCGAGGGTGGCCTGGACGTGGCCGGCCAGGAAGCTCGGATCAAGGCGGCAGTCGAACGCCTGTCGCGTACCGGCGCTGAAGTTTCACTGTTCATCGACGCCGACGAGCGGCAGATCGAGGCGTCGCGTCGGGTCGGCGCACCGGCCATCGAGCTGCATACCGGGCGCTACGCCGATGCCCATACCCCCACCGAGGTGGCCGAGGAACTGCAGCGCATCGTCGATGGCGTGGCGTTTGGCGTCGGCCAGGGGCTGATCGTCAATGCCGGCCATGGCCTGCACTACCACAACGTCGAAGCCGTGGCTGCGATCAAAGGCATCAATGAGCTCAACATCGGCCATGCGCTGGTCGCCCATGCCTTGTTCGTAGGCTTCAAAGCGGCCGTGGCCGAGATGAAGGCGCTTATCGTCGCAGCAGCGCGCTGAGCCTTCTGCGACCTCAGCAGCCCTCACGGCCCCCGCCCGAAGTTACTTGCGTGCCAACAGAGTAGCGCGACGTGGGGCCGGCAGGCCCTCGATGGTTTTGCCGTGATCATTCGGGTCGAGGAAATCGCTTAGCGACTGGTAGCGCATCCATTCGGTACTGCGCTGTTCCTCGACGCTGGTGACGCTCACGTCCACGCAGCGCACATCGCTGAAGCCTGCGCGGCGCAACCAGCGTTCCAGGGCCGGAACCGACGGCAAAAACCACACATTGCGCATCTGCGCGTAGCGATCTTCAGGCACCAGCACCTGGTTTTCGTCCCCCTCGATCACCAAGGTTTCCAGCACCAGCTCGCCGCCCTTGACCAGGCAATCCTTGAGCGCCAGCAGGTGTTCGATGGGCGAACGGCGGTGGTAGAACACGCCCATGGAAAACACCGTGTCGAAACCTTCAAGGTTTGCTGGCAGTTCTTCCAAGGCCAACGGCAGATGCCAGGCGGGCAATTCGGGCAGGTAGCGCTGCACGGCCTGGAACTGGCAGAAGAACAGCCAGTTGGGGTCGACGCCGATGACCATGTCTGCGCCTGCGCCCAGCATCCGCCACTGGTAGTAGCCGTTGCCGCAGCCGACATCGAGCAC
Source organism: Pseudomonas sp. KCJK9000 (assembly GCF_046230725.1). Taxonomy (NCBI): domain Bacteria; kingdom Pseudomonadati; phylum Pseudomonadota; class Gammaproteobacteria; order Pseudomonadales; family Pseudomonadaceae; genus Pseudomonas; species Pseudomonas sp. KCJK9000. The sequence continues at coordinate 153,953 of NZ_JBJJLN010000002.1, forward strand.
CCGCTTGCCTTTGAGATCCAGGTGCGGGCCTACCCGCGACCACTTCCAGTCCGAGCGCCATTCGGTATCGACGTGCACCCCGAACAGGTCGAATGGGCCCTTGCGCCACGGCGACAAGCCCATCAACGCCTGGCGCATCTGCGCACGGGTAGCGTCATCGCACGGGCAGTCCAGGCGTAAGCCGTCGACCAGGTCGATGACGCTTGGCTGCAGGGCTGGCAGCGCCTCGAGCGCCCCGCGCCAGCGGTCAAGGTCGCCGTGTCCTTTTTCCAGCTTGGCTTGAAGTTGAGCTTGCAGGCCTTGGGACCACGCAGCCAGAGGGGTACCCGCCAGGCGGCGGATAAGTGGAGACAGATCGATCATGGCAGGGCTATCAGCGAGGCGAAATTGAGGCATTGGAACCAGGGCACCACGTTGCCGAAGCCCGCCGCGTGCAGGCGTTCCTTATGGGCTTCGAGGGTGTCTGGCTTCATCACGTTTTCGATGGCGGTGCGCTTCTGGGCGATTTCCAGTTCGCTGTAGCCATTGGCCCGCTTGAAGTCCAAGTGCAGGTCATTGAGCAGGTCGTGCTGGTCTTCATCGGCGAAGCACAGCTTTTCAGAGAGGATCAGCGCCCCACCTGGCAGCAGCGCTTGGCGGATCTGGCCAAGCAGTGCCAGGCGTCGTTCCGGGGCGATGAATTGCAGCGTGAAGTTCATCGCCACTACCGAGGCAGGTTGCAGGGGCAGGGTGAGGATGTCGGCCTCCAGCACCTCGACCGGCAGCAGTTCCTGGAACATCGAGTCCTGGGCGGTGAGGTACTGGCGGCAACGCTCGACCATGGCGGCGGAATTGTCCACTGCGATTACCCGGCAACCGTCGCTGCGCACATGCCGTCGCAGCGACTGGGTCACGGCACCCAGGGAAGCCCCGAGGTCGTACAGCGCGGTGTGGGGCTGGGCGAAGCGGGCGGCCAGCACGCCGAGGTTCTCGACGATGGTCGGGTAACCTGGAACCGAACGCTTGATCATGTCCGGGAACACGCGCACAACGTCCTCGTTGAACACGAAGTCGGGAACTTGCTCCAGGGGTTGGGCGAATAGGCGGTCGGGCTGTTTACTCACGGTGAATCCAGGCGGCTGACGATATGCAGGGCCGGCATTCTAGCCAAACCGCAGCATCGATGCATGATTGGCTGACCAGCGCTTGGCGATCAATGCACCCGTATCGCGCAATCGAAGGTCTGCACTGGGCGTACTTCCGGGGCCCAGGGTTGTTGGTAAATCAGCACCAAGTGCCCTTCGCCGGCGGCGCGGGCCTGGTAGCGCCAGGTGGAGATGCCCGAGCTGCCAACCAGGCCGGCGTCCTCTGGGGCGCTGTATACCTCGGGGCCTAGACTCTGCAGCACGTTGGACGCAGGGTTCTGCACCAGCCAGCGGTAACCGGTGGTGGGGTTGCTGGGCAGCGTCAGCGTAAGGCTCTGGCCGACCTGCAAGCGCTTGGGGCATTCGCTTTCGGCGTCCAGTTCGACGGCATTTTTCGGCTGCTGGGCGCAGGCGGCGAGCAGGGCGAGGCTCAGGGGAACGAGCAGACGAGGTGCGGTCATGGGAGCTCCAGAGGCTGGCGATGGCCTGAGGATAACCGAAGAATGAAAGATTTTGTGCTGCCGATGCCAGGCGACCACCTTAGGCAGTGGCGACCTCATGCGAGCAACTGCCATGGCTAATTATGCCGGCCTCTTCGCGGCTTGTGCCGCGAGGAGGCCAGGACACCTCAGAACAGCACTTTGGCCACGTCTGCAAAGCGCTTGGCGAAATGCACCGTCAGGCCCTCGCGCAGGTAATCGGGCAGTTCCTCGTAGTCCCCACGATTGGGCTCGGGCAGAATCAGCTCGAAAATCTTCTGCCGCCGCGCTGCGATCACCTTCTCGCGTACGCCTCCGATAGGCAGTACCTGGCCGGTGAGGGTGAGTTCCCCAGTCATGGCTACGCCTTTCTTCGGTGCCTGATCGCGGGCAAGCGATAGCAGCGCACTGGCCATGGTGATGCCGGCACTGGGGCCATCTTTTGGCGTAGCGCCTTCAGGCACGTGCAGGTGGATGAAGGCTTCGTTGAAGAACCCTGGGTCACCGCCGAACTGCTTGAGGTTGGAGCTGACGTAACTGTAAGCAATTTCAGCAGATTCCTTCATCACATCGCCGAGCTTGCCGGTCAGCTTGAAGCCGCGGTTCAGGGTATGGATGCGCGTTGCCTCGATCGGCAAGGTGGCACCACCCATGCTGGTCCAGGCAAGGCCAGTGATCACGCCTTTGCCAGCCAGCACCTGCTCGCTGCGGAACACCGGCATGCCCAAGGCCGCCTCCAGGTCCTTGTTGCCGATCTTGAGCTTGGCATCTGGGTCTTCCAGCAGCTTGACCACCGATTTGCGTACCAGCTTGCCCAATTGTTTTTCCAGTTGGCGCACGCCGGCTTCCCGGGCATACCCTTCGATAACCGTGCGCAGGGCGCTGTCGCTGATGCTCAGGCTGGTCTTGGCGACCCCGGCCTTTTCCAGCTGCTTGGGCCACAAGTGGCGCTTGGCAATGGCCAGTTTCTCTTCGGTGATATAACCGGACAGGCGAATCACCTCCATGCGGTCGAGCAGGGGCCCGGGGATGGAGTCGAGGGTATTAGCGGTGCACACGAACAGCACCTTGGACAGGTCCAGGCGCAGGTCCAGGTAATGGTCGAGGAAATCGACGTTCTGTTCCGGGTCGAGGGTTTCCAACAGCGCCGATGCCGGGTCCCCTTGGTAGCTCTGGCCCATCTTGTCGATTTCGTCGAGCATGATGACCGGGTTCATCACCTCCACATCCTTGAGCGCCTGCACCAGTTTGCCCGGTTGCGCGCCGATGTACGTGCGACGGTGGCCCTTGATCTCGGCTTCGTCACGCATGCCACCGACGCTGAACCGATAGAACGGCCGGCCTAGGGATTCGGCAATGGATTTACCGATGCTGGTCTTGCCGACCCCTGGAGGGCCCACCAGCAGTACGATGGAGCCGCTGATTTCGCCCTTCCAGGCGCCAACGGCGAGAAACTCCAGGATGCGCTCTTTGATGTCGTCCAGCCCGGCGTGGTGCTGGTCGAGCACCTTGCGTGCGTGCTTGAGGTCGAGCTTGTCCTTGCCATAAACACCCCAGGGCAGGGCAGTGGCCCAGTCCAGGTAGTTACGGGTCACGGCGTACTCGGGCGAGCCGGTTTCGAGAATCGCCAGCTTGCCCATTTCTTCGTCGATACGCTTCTTGGCCTGTTCGGGCAGTTTCTTGCCAGCCAGGCGCTGCTCGAATTGCTCGATATCGGCGCTGCGGTCATCTTTGGTCAGGCCCAGCTCCTGCTGGATGACCTTGAGCTGCTCCTTGAGGAAAAACTCGCGCTGGTGCTCGCCAATCTGCCGGTTCACCTCGGCTGAGATTTCGTTCTGCAAGCGCGCGACTTCCACCTCTTTGCGCAGCATCGGCAAGACCTTCTCCATGCGTTTGAGCATGGGGACGCAGTCAAGGACTTCCTGCAGCTGATTGCCGGTGGCAGAGGTCAGCGCGGCGGCGAAGTCGGTGAGCGGTGACGGGTCGTTGGGGCTGAAGCGGTTGAGGTAGTTCTTCAGCTCTTCGCTGTACAGCGGATTGAGCGGCAGCAGCTCTTTGATCGCGTTGATCAGGGCCATGCCGTACGCCTTGACCTCGTCGGTGGGCTCGGCAGGCTGGCGCGGGTACTCGACCTCAACCAGGTAGGGCGGGCGGTGATGCTTGAGCCAGGTACGGATGCGCACCCGGGTCAGGCCCTGGGCCACGAACTGCAATTTGCCGTTTTCCCGGCTAGCGTGGTGCACCTTGACCAGGGTGCCGTATTCCGGCAACGCCGAAGTGTCGAAATGACGATGGTCTTCCGGCGGGGTGTCCATGAAGAACAGTGCCAGCGAGTGGTGCTCGGTCTTGGCGACCAGGTCGAGGGTTTCGGCCCAGGGCTCTTCATTGACGATCACCGGCAGCACTTGCGCCGGAAAGAACGGGCGGTTGTGAATGGGGATCACATAGACCTTGTTCGGCAACTGCTGGCCGGGCAGGGCCAGGGCGTGGCCGGTACTGGCCGGGGTGTCGGATTGGTCGATTGCGCTGTGTTCGTCAGGGTGTTCGGGGAAATCCTGCTGGTCGCTCATGGGGCACCTGCGTGAATGACTATGGTGCTTAGATGGGGCGCAGGGGGATCGGTTTCAATGGTCTAGCGAGGTGTGAAGTTGCTCGACAGCAGATGAGCTGCCCGCAAAGGGAAGAGGCCCCTACAGGGCTGTGCCTGTAGGGGCTGCATGGCTTAGTCGGGAAGTTTGTAAGCGATGATGTAATCGCCCATTTTGGTGCCGAGCGAGCCGTGGCCGCCGGCAACGATCAGCACATACTGCTTGCCGTCCTTGCCGGTGTAGGTCATCGGTGTGGCTTGGCCACCCGCTGGCAGGCGAGCCTTCCAGATTTCCTTGCCATTGTTCACGTCATAGGCACGCAGATACTGGTCCAAGGTACCGCTTAGGAAGCCGACGCCACCTGCGGTGACGATCGAGCCGCCCATGCTTGGCACGCCTACCGGCATACCGATCGGCACTGGGGTGCTATCACGGGTGGTGCCATTTTTGTGTTTCCACACGACCTTGTTGGTGAACAGGTCGATGGCGGCGACATAGCCCCAGGCTGGCGCCTGGCATGGGATGCCCAGCGGCGACATGAACGGGTGCATGGTCACCGCGTACGGAGCGCCGGTATTGGGCTGCACACCACTGGTTTCACTTTCGCGTTTGCTGCCAGCGGCCACTTGCTCGCGCGGCACCATTTTCGACACGAAGGCCATGTAGTTGGGCGAGGTGAACAGCAGCTGGCGCACTGGGTCGACCGATACGCTGCCCCAGTTGAAGACGCCGACGTTGCCTGGGTATACCAGGGTGCCCTGCTCGGATGGCGGCGTGTACTGGCCTTCATAGCGCAGTTCGCGGAACTGGATGCGGCACAGCATCTGGTCGAAGGGTGTGGCACCCCACATGGCCTGCTCGGTCAGCTCTGGGCCAAGCAGGTTGAGGTCGGAACGGGCCTGGGTTGGAGCGGTGTGGTCACCTTTGACCGCGCCTTGCGGCACCGGGATCTCGCGAATCGGCACGATCGGCGTGCCGTCGCGGCGGTCGAGCACGTACAAGCTACCTTGCTTGGTCGGCACGATGATGGCCGGCTTCACGCCTTCTTTGGTCTTCAAGTGGACCAGCGTTGGCTGGCTGCCGACGTCCATGTCCCACAGGTCGTGATGGGTGAACTGGTAGTTCCAGCGGGCTTTGCCGGTGGCAAGGTCAAGTGCGACCACGCCGGCGCTGTACTTCTCGGCGCCGGGGGTACGGTCGGCGCCCCATTGGTCAGGGGTCTGGTTGCCCAGGGGCAGGTAGACCATGCCAAGGTCTTCATCGACGCTGGCCAGCGACCACATGTTGGCCGAGTTGCGGCTGTACATCTTGCCAGGGGCCAATGGCTTGGTGTCGTCCGGGTTGTTGCTGTCCCAGTTCCACACCAGGTGGCCATCATGCACGTCGTAGGCACGGATCACACCCGAAGGCTCGTTGGTCGACTCGTTGTCGGTGACGTGGCCACCGATGATCACCAGGCTGCGGGTGACGGCTACCGGCGAAGTGGAGTAGTAGCCGCCCGCAGTGAATGGGCCGATACCGGTGGTCAGGTCAATTGCGCCCTGGTTGGCGAAGCCTTCGCAGACCTTGCCGTTGTCGGCGTTGATAGCGATCAGGCGGGCGTCGGCGGTGGGCAGGTAGAGACGGCGTGGGCAGGCTTGTGCCACGGCCTGACCGGCATCCGATACCTTCGGCACCGGGCTGCCGTCGCGGCTGACGTAACTGTTCTCGTCGTAGTACGAAACGCCGCGGCAGGTCATGTGGGCGAAGCCCTTGAAGGTGCCTACCGGGGTCTTGATCTGCGGGTCGTAGCGCCAGATCTCGGCTCCGGTATCCGGGTCCAGTGCCAACACCTTGCTGTGGGCGGTGCAGGCATACAACATGCCGTTGGCCTTGAGCGGGGTGTTTTCGTTGGTCAGCTCGACCGGGTCGTTATCGGTCGGCAGATCGCCAGTGCGGATGCGCCAGGCTTCTTCCAGACGGTAGGCATTTTGTGGGGTGATCTGGCGCAGCGGCGAATAGCGGTCACCATGCTCGGTTCGGCCGTAAGCCTGCCAGTCGCCATCCGGCATGGCCGGCGCAGCGGCGCCCATTTCACTGCTGTCGCGGCCCAGCTCGCCGAACACTTCACCTGGGTGAGTGAACTGGCTACCCAAGGCGCAAGCACCCGAAGCCAGCACGGCAACGCTGAGCAATGCGGTGTTGGCTTTGGCAGCGGGGCCGATCAGTGGGCGACGAGCCCACGGTAGCAGCAGCACCACGCCAATGGCGAACCAGATGGCCAGGCGCGGCACCAGTTGCCACCAGTCCAGGCCCACTTCGTGCAAGGCCCAGGCAGTGCTGCCCAGCAACACCAGGCCATAAAGGCCCAGGCCAAGGCGGCGGCTGGCCAGCAACAGGGCGCCCGATACGGCAAAGCCGAGACCGGCGATCAGGTAGTACAGCGATCCGCCCAGTTGGCTCAGCTTGATGCCGCCGGCCAGCAAGGCCAGGCCCATCAGCAGCAGCAGCACGCCCATCAGGCGCGGGAGCCAGCGGGTTCCTGGATTGGCACCGTCAGTGCTCATTTTAGGTTCTCCGTTATGTGAAGTTGGTCAGTTCGAATGGGGTCAGAATGTGCTTTGGATCTTGAGGCCGCCGACCAGCGCGTCGTCGACGTGCGATACCCCGCCCGGATGGCGGATGTACTGAAGGTTGGGGCGCACGGTGAGCCAATTGGCCAAGTGAATGCCGTAATAGAGCTCGGCGCTGTACTCGGTGTCTTGCACCGGCAGGTAGCCTGGGTTGTCGTAGTCGTCCAGGCCGGCCATCTGATTGGCCAGGCGGGCGTTTTTGCGGTAGGCAGGGTTGGCGTGCACGCGGGCGAGAGCAAAGCCAATGTCGTCCTTGGCGCGGGCGTCAAAGGGGCCTTTGTAAACCAGTCCTGCTTGAACATAGTTATCGATGACATTGGTTTTCTTGTCGTGCATCGTGGCGTTAGCGAACAGGCTCAGGCCGCGTGACTGGTCGGATGCCAGCGAAGTGATCTGCTGCTGCGCTCCAAGCCACACGCCATGCTTGCTCGAACTGCTGCGGTAGGCGGCGCCACTGAGGGCGGCCGGCTGGCCGTTGCTGTCCTTCAGAACATCCTGTGCCTTGGCATTACTGTAGTAGTAGCCGGCGCGATATTCCCCTTTCAGGCCTTTGACGTGCGGGCTCCACACCAGTTCGATCGGCATTACAGCACCTTGCGTGCCGCTGCCGCTGAGCTTGAAACCATTGCCTGATTCAAGGTTCGACGGGTTCTGCTCGTACACGCCAACCTGGGCATACAGCGCGGGGGTCAGGTCATAGCGCACGCGCATCGCCCACTGGCTGACCGGCCAGTTGTACCAGATGCCGCCCACCCAGTTGCCTACCTGCGAGCCACAGAAGGCCAGGTTCTGGAAGTCGCACGGGAAACTGTTGAAGTCCTCGCCTTCGCCGAAGCGGCCGACTTTAACGTCCAGGGCGCCATCGAAATACTTCTGCTTGATCCACATCTGCGTCAGCCGCCAGGTCTGGCCACGGCCCCAGACTTCCTGGGCGGAGGTAAAACCGCCGACACGAGGGTCGTTGATACGGTCGTTGCTGATGTTGTCACCATGGCGTTCGGTGACGGTCAGCTGGGCCTCGGTGTCGTTCCAGCCGAGGATCTTTTGCAGGTCCAGATGGCTGGTGAAGGTGAATTGGTCGCTGTAACGCGCTGTGCGGTCATGATCAAACCCGCCATGCAGGTTGCTGCCCATCTCGCCGGTGTAGCCGAGGGTGAAGTCGTAGCCTTGCGCTTGCAGCGCGCTGCGGGTGCCGCCCCAGTCGCCGAACATCCAGGGTGAATCCTGGGTGAATGCGTCGCTGGCATTGGCTGTGGCGGGTAGGCCTGCAGCCAGGGCGATGAACGCCAGGCTGGTGTAGCGGGGTTTGGGCAGTTGGAACATGAGATAGCGCTGTCTTTTTGATTTTTGAGAAAACGGCAAGCGCATCGAGGAGGTAACTCTTCGATGGTGATGGCTTTTAGGTATGTTGGATGAAGCGATTCAGCTGCGGCGGGAGGATATAGGGGAAGCCATAGAAAAAAAAGACAAATTGTCGCAGTTCATTGTTGCAGATCTGGTAACAAACCTCTTTGCGTTGGCCAGCGCCCATGCTGTGAATCAGCGTGCTCACCCGCGACTATCATGCAGTGTTGATCTCTGCACTCGCGAGTGAACCGCTGCTCTGTAAGCTACGTCAGGTCAGAATGTGGTTCGCAAGCCCACCTCAACGCTGCGCCCTGGTGCCGGCGCGATATCTCGCAGAATCGAGCTGGCGTAGCGCACGGTCTGGTCCGTCAGGTTCTCACCGCGCACGAAGGCCAGCCACTGGCTCTGGCCAACGTCGAAGCGATAGCCGACGCTGGCCCCAAGGGTGGTGTAGCCGGCAGTGCTGGTTTCATTCTCAGGCTTGCGGTGCTGCGATGCGGCATGTTGTACATCAATGCGAGCCTGCCAGCGCTCGAGTTCCCAAACCAGGCCACTGTTCAAGCGCAGTGGCGCAATGCGTGGCAGCGGCTGGCCATTGTCCAGGTTCTTGGCCCGGGTGTAATCGCCGGACAGCTCCAGCGCGAAACTGCCCAGGCGGTTCTCGGCCAGCTGCCAGCGGTCCTGGGCCTCGATGCCGTAGAAGCGTGCGCGCACGCCTTGATACTGGTATTCAGGGAAGCCGCTGTGATCGTGGTCGTCGTCTTCATGGTCATGGTCGTGGTCATGGCCTTCACGCACATTTCCGGTGCCGATCAGGCCTATGTAGTTGCGAAAGTGGCTGTAGAACACCCCAACGCTCCCTTTGTGGGTGCCATTGTCGAAGCGCAGCGCCAGGTCGGTGGAAATGGCCTTTTCCTTAGTCAGGCTGGGATCACCGACTTCATAGGCGCCGGTAGCCACATGGGCGCCGTTGGCGTAGAGCTCGTAGAACGTTGGCGCCCGCTCGGTGTAGCCGAGGTTGGCGGCCAGCGACCAGATTGGGTCGAGCTGGTACACCGCGCCCGATGACAGGCTAAAGGCGTTGAAGCTGCTGGCGCTGTCGGCGTCGGCGAATGTGGCGTTGCCCTTTGCGTCGGGGTCGACACGGGTATGCTCCATGCGGGCACCAAGGCTCAGTTTCAGGCGTTCGGAGGCTTGCCACTGCTCAAGCATGAACAGCGCCAGGCTGTCGGTGTCGGTGTGGGGGACAAATGCTTCCTCACCCAGGGCGGAAAACTCATTGCGGCTGACCTGGGCACCGACCACGCCTTCAAGCGGGCCAAGGGGTTGATGGCGGGCTTCTACGCGTGCCTCGTAACCTTTGTTGCGAAAGGTGGTATGGACTTCGCCTTCTTCGATTTCGCGATGTTCGTAGTCGGTGTAGCCGGCATCGACCTTTACCGAGGTGAAAGGGCCGGTCAGGTCGCGCAGTTGTGAGGTGAAGGCGTAATGGTCCTGCTTCATGTCCAGTCGCACACCAGGCTCTGCCACCGAGCCGTAGTTGCTGTCGTAGCGGCTGTAGGACAGGCCGGTATAGCCATGCTCCCAATTGTAGGAACCACCGATGGCGCCGCCGTCCTGACGGCCGTCGCTGTTCGCTAGGCGGTGACGGCTGCTTGGTGCGTCGGGGTCGCGCACCTTGGCGCTTTGCGCGTAACCGGGAATGCGCAGGTCATTGAACTGACGGCTATTGGCGTCCAGGTGCAGGGCGAACGTGCCGTTACCGGCCTCAAGCTTTCCGGCACTGCTGCGGGTGGTATCGGCGCCGCCGTAACGTAGTTCACCAGCGCCATGGATACCCTCGATAGGCGAATCGGGGATGCGGTTATCGAAGGTGTTGATTACCCCACCAATGGCGTTACCGCCATAGAGCAAGGCGGCAGGGCCGCGGATGATTTCCACGCGCTCGACCGTGACCGGGTCCAGCGGCACAGCGTGGTCATAAGAAAGCGACGAAGCATCCAACGCACCCACACCGTTGCGCAGGATACGGATGCGGTCGCCATCGAGGCCCCGAATTACCGGGCGGCTGGCACCTGGGCCAAACCAGGTTGAGGCAACGCCGGGTTGCCTGTTCAAGGTTTCGCCAAGGCTGGCGTGCTGTTGTTGCAGCAATTTGTCGCCTTCGAGCACGGAACTCGGCGCAGCCGATTCACGGTTACCCAGCGGGTTGCCGGTGATGATCTGAGGTTCAAGTTCCACTGCCTGGGTGGGAGAGGCAGCCAGGCAAAGGGCGACAGCGATGGGGGAGAGGCGAAGCGGGATGTACAGCATGGGGATGGGGCGTTCCTTGGCAGTCATGTTTTATTGTTACAATATAACATCTCTATTTCAGCACAGCCCTTTTTGCCCTGCCAGCGGTTTTTCAACACCTCTCACAGGTCCCGCCTGCCTCTACACTCGTGTAAGGTGCGCATCTTTGTAATGGAGCACTGGCATGAGTACGGCCCAACACAATGCTTTGCATGGTAAGACCCTCGAACAGATCCTCACTGAGCTGGTGGCGCACTACCAATGGAAGGGCCTGGCCGAGCGCGTTGATGTGCGCTGTTTCAAGAGCGACCCGAGCATCAAGTCGAGCCTGACCTTCCTGCGCAAGACGCCTTGGGCGCGGGAGAAGGTCGAGCAGCTGTACGTACAACTGCAGCGCCGGGGCTGATATGCCACGGCGCCCCTGGCTGACGTCGATGGCGTTGCTTGGCTGGTTTGGCCTTACGGTGCAGGTCTATCTAGTGCTGCTGGCGCGCTGGCAAGAGCAAGCCAGCTTGATTGGCGGCCTGATCAATGTGTTCGGCTATTTCACGGTGCTGACCAACACGTTGGTTGCCACGGTCCTGAGTTATGCGGCGTTCGGCCGCGAATCTGCGGCCAAGCGTTTCTTTCTGACGCCGTCTGTAAGCTCTGCGGTGGCGGCCAGCATCATCTTGGTGGCGCTCGCTTACAGCATACTGTTGCGTCACCTATGGCACCCAGAAGGCTGGCAGTGGCTGGCCGATGAGCTGCTGCACGATGTGATGCCGTTGCTGTTCACCCTTTACTGGTGGTTCGAGGTGCCCAAGGGCAGCCTGCGGCTCAAGCACCTGGGGATCTGGGCACTGTACCCTGCGGTGTATTTCGCTTATGCGCTGTGGCGGGGAAGTGAGATCGGGGCTTATCCGTACCCGTTCATCGATGTGGCAAGCCTGGGGTATGGGCCGGTGTTACTCAACGCCCTTGGGGTATTGGCGGGTTTCTGGGGGATCGGGTTGGTATTGCTGGGGTTGGATCGGTGGCGGGGAAGGGACAGGTTGGCTTGACCTGCACTGGCCAGTGCTCGGGTATACCCGCTTGCACCGGAGATACTCAGACGTTGAATCCAAGCAATACCTGTGAAAACGGGTGGAGCGGCGCCGCAGGACAACGCCGGAGGGAGCAGCCAAGCACCTTGGGTGGCGGGTTTACCCGCGAACTGGCCAATGCACGAGAGAACCCTTTACGCGTGGTCGCCACCCCCATCGGCACGCCAGTAAGCGGCGGCTTTGAGAGCATCTTCAGCGATACCTTTTTCCAGCAGCAGCGCCTTAGCCTGCCGGGTTAGCGCTTTTTCCAGCGCCACCCAGCTGTACAGCTTGCCTTCGGGCAGGCTTAAATCTCTCAGCAACGCCAAAAGGTCTTGGTCCCGCTTGACCCACATGACTTCCACCTGCGCTGCGCTGGGCAGAGGTTGGCGCTCGTGCTCATCCTCGATCTGGATCACGGCCAGCACACGGCGCCCGGCTGGCAATTCCTGCAGACGCCGGCCAATGGCCGGGATCGCTGTTTCGTCACCCACCAGCAGGTAGCTGTCAAAGATATCCGGCACCACCATCGAAGCCCGTGGCCCGGCGATGTTCAGCACCTGCCCAGGGGTTGCCTGGGCCGCCCAAGTGGAAGCGGGGCCGTCGCCGTGCAGCACGAAATCGATATCCAGCTCGTTGGCCTGCAAGTCGATCCGCCGAGGCGTGTACTCGCGCATGGTTGGCCGGGTTGCGCCATCGCCCCCCAGTTGTCGGGCGTCGATGGCCTGTTGTTGTTCGGCGTTTTCGGCGAACAGCAGCTTGATGTGGTCGTCGCTGCCCAGGCTGGTGAAACCTTGCAACTCCTCACCCCCGAGGGTGATGCGGCGCATGCGCGGAGTCAGGTCGGTGACGCGTAGTACGTGCAGGCGACGTTGACGGATTTCGTGGTTGACGCGGTGAATGGTGTCACTCATGAGGGTTCTCCCTGACCGGTTCGCCCGGCCCGCAGGCGATGGCTTTTGCAGTGTCGTTGAGCAGGTTGCGCACCCGCTCGATTTCTTCAGGCGTCCAGCGGCCACTGTGCATGTGCAGGGCGTGGCGCAGGTTGCCAACCGCTTCATGGATTTCAGGTGGGCGGTCATGGCCACGCAACGCGCGCTTGCTGACCTCGATACGCATGCGTACGCCGTCCAGGGCCACTGCCTGGTCGGCCAGCGCGCTACGCCCCGCTGCAGTAATGGCATAAAGACGTTTGCTGCCATGCACCTGGCCGCTGATCAACTCGGCTTCTTCGAGGAAGTTGAGGGTCGGGTAGATCACGCCAGGGCTTGGTGAATAGCTGCCGTCGAAGAGGTTTTCGATCTGCCGGATCAGGTCGTAGCCGTGGCCTGGTTGCTCAGCCAGCATCGACAGCATCAGCAGCTTGAGGTCACCGGGTGCGAAGACCCGCGGGCCCCGCTCACCGCGCGGGCGACGTTCAAAAAGGTCATGGGTGCCATGGTCACGCATGATGAGTTTCCTGTGTTTCGATATATCGCAAGATATTACTCAAGATATATCTAAACACAAGTCGCTAAATGCGGATAATTATCATCTAACTTTTAGATGGATCGCTGCCACGCATGGCAACCTGCGGTGGTTTGCATTCGTTGGGGTTACCCGGCTGCAGGTAAGGCATCAGGATCGGGGCCATGCCCTTGAGCACTTGCACCGGCAATGCCGAAGTGAAGGTGAAGGCCTCCGCAGTGCGCCCCGGCACGAAGGCAGTCAATGTGCCGAAGTGATTGTCGCCGAGGTAGAACACGAACGTGGCCGTACGGTTGAGCGAGCGCGAGCCAATCAGGCGGCCGCCGGCGCCAAAGCTTTCGATACGGTTGTCGCCGGTGCCGGTCTTGCCACCCATCACCAACGGTGTGCCGTCATTGAGCTTGAAACTTCCGGAGATCCGCCTTGCAGTACCTGCGTCGACCACCTGCGACATGGCACCTTTGAGTGCGCGAGCCACTTCCACTGGCAGAATCCGCACACCACGATCCGGGTCGCTGATCAGCTTGGTTTCATAGGGCGTATTGGCGGCGAAGTGCAAGGTATCGATGCGCAGCGTAGGCAGGCGCACACCGTCGTTCTGGATGATACCCACCAGCTCTGAAAGCGCCGCCGGACGGTCGCCGGAACTGCCGATCGCGGTAGCCAGTGAGGGCACGAGGTGGTCGAACGGGTAGCCGACGCGCTTCCAGCGCTGGTGTATATCCAAGAACGCCTCGATCTCGACCATGGTGCGTATACGGCTGTCACGCGCCCCCTGATGACGGCTCTTGAACAGCCAGCCATACACTTCCTGGCGCTCGAAACGGCTGGCGTTGACCATTTCGCTGAGGGTGGAGCTCGGATGCTTCAACAGGTACCCCAGCAACCATAGATCCAGTGGATGCACCTTGGCGATGTAGCCCTGGTCCGGTAGGTCGTACTTGCCGGGGCCATAGGCTTCGTACATCTCTGCCAGTTTGCCGTCGGTGAGCTTGCCCAGGGCGAGCTTGTTGTCCTTGCTATGGGCGCGCACGAAGGCGTTGAAGGTTTCCTGGCTGGCTTCCGGGAACAGGTAGCGGTGCACCGCCGCAAGGCGCTGCGGCGTGGCGCGCATGCTGTCGAGGAAGGTGTCCAGGCGCTGCTGCGATGTCTTGCGCTGGTATTTCTTCCAGAAACGCATCAGGTAGCTGGTGCCTTCCTTGTCGGCGAAGCGAGCCAGGTATTCCTGGCGGCGCGGGTCAGCGTCGTCCTTGAGCAGTGGTACGCGATTGTAGGGCTGTTGGTAGGTGACATAGCGCACCAGGTCGCGCATCAGCCGAATGAACGGCAGGTTGATCGACTCGCGCAGGGCATCCTTGAGGGTGGGGTTACGGTTGTTGTCTTCCTTACGAAAGTTGTTGAACACATGCATGCCGCCGCCGGTGAAAAACGCCTCGCCGGTGTTTGCCGAGTACTTGCGCTCCAGCGCTGCATCGAGCATGGCGTCCAGGCTTTGGTTCTTGCTGTTTTGCGCCAGCCACTCCAGTGACCATTGAGTGATGCGGTCCAGTTCGGCGACGTCCACCTTCTTCAGCTCGGCCGGGGATTTGCCGGCGTATTTGTCATGCAGTTCGGCAATGATTTCAAGGTAGGTGGTCAGCACACGCAACTTGGCGGTCGAGCCCAGCTCCAGCTTGCTGCCTTCGTTGATGTCGAAGGGTTGGTTGGTGCTGTCGGTCTGCACCCGTACCCGCGAGCCATCGGCGGTGCGCTCGAACAAGGTGAAGCTGTAACTGACTTGGTCGGTGGTCTTGGCGGTGAGCAGACGTTCGCCGATCAGGCCCATTTGTGCAGCGAACTGTGGGTCGGCGAGGTTTTTCAGGTACTGGCTGACTTGCACTTGCAGGTCGGCCTGCAGGGTGCTGGTAGCGGAAAGGTCCAGCCGGTCAAGGTCGTACAGTGGGCGGTTGAGCATTGCTGCCAGGCGGTTGCGGGCCAGGCTGATACCTTTGTTGGTGATGATTGGCACGATGGTCGGCTGCGCCACCCAGTCGCGATACACCGCCTTGCTGGCCAGCGCCGCATCGGCCAGCGGCTGATCGATGATGTGGTTGGCGGCCAGCACGCGGATATGTGAGTCGGTAAGCTCTGCCAATTCGACCCGCCCTTTGGACAGGTAATGCGAAGGGCGGCGTTGAGCAATCATCAGCGACAGCACCTGCCGCAACGCCAAGCCCCGGGCGGCCATGCTCTGCGGGTCAGTGGCGGCGGAGGTCAACGCCTGGTTGACTTGATCGAAATCGGCGCCGTACCACACCCGCAAGCCTTCGGCCATGCCGTGCACTTCGCCATGGCCGGGCACCGCCGACAGCGGCACGCTGTTGAGGTAGTCCCGCACGATCCGCTGGCGCGCCTGGCTGGTATCTGGGCCGCCCTGGTAGGCACGCACGCTCGCCGAGATCATCTGGCGGATTTTTTCCGCGCCACTGACGGTCAGGCCATCGGGCGAGTGTCGGTATTTCTCCAGTTGCGTCGCCAGGGTGCTACCACCAGCGGATTGGCCCGGCAGTGCCAGGTACTTGGCCACTTGGCTGTAGGCAGCTTTGGCAAAGCGCGGCCAATCGACAGCCGGGTTATTGCGCACATCCTTGGTATCGAGCAAGTCGCGGTTTTCGATGAACAGCAGGCTATTGACCATCACCGAAGGGATGGAGGCGAAATCCGGGTACAGATGCTGGGGGTAGTTGTACTGGTAAAGCGTGTCGCCCCGGCAGTCGGTAATGGACAGGCCGGCCTGGATCTTTTCGATATAAGGGGCGAACAGGCCGTGATTGACGTAACTCATCAGCGCGGGGGAAAAGCGTACTTGCTCGCTGATCAGATAATCGCGTTTGAGTAGGCGTGGCAAAAATTCACCCAGCCCACTGTAGCCCAGGCGTTTGTCGAAAGGCCCGTCACCCGGATAGACAATGGCATCGCTCGGCCCCGGCTGCAGCGAATAGGTGAGGGTAGTGGCCAACTTGCTGAACTCACGGGATTGCAGGTTGGAAGTGCGGAACTCGTCATACGCTGCGAAACCGATGGCAATCAGGGCTACCGGCACGATCAGGATGATCAGCCGCCACCAGAGCCTGCGCTGACGAGGTGGCTGTGGTTGTGGCGCGCTGGCTGATGGTGCATCTGTTGCTTGCGTTGTACTTGGTTCCGATTGCCACAGTGCGCCCATAGTCTTCAATCCGGCCGGGTATTTTCGTCTTGCTTGTCTGAAGCTTAGACGTTGACGGCAGCAGGTGAAGAAATTGTCGGACAAGGAAAAACTGACCGAACGCTTTGCGCCCAGGGTTTGGCTTCGGTCCTGATGGGCTGAGGCGCAGTCGGGTAAGCACTCAGGTTCCCGGAAACTCTTGCTGATTTTTTACGTTTATATAGCGAAAACGCCTATACCGAACTTCCTATACTGCCCGACCCTTCGCCCTGCCGACCGCTCTGGGCCGGCATGCAGGGTGGCCCACAAGGCCAGCCTGGCAAGCCAACACTGTGCCTATCGGCACAGCCGGTGCTGCACGAAGGTCAAATCCAATAACAAAATGAGGTTGTATTGCTATGCCATTCGGCAACCATCCTGCCCCGGCCCAGCCCGCACAGGGCGGCCCGCTCAAGCGAGAGTTGGGCGAACGCCACATCCGTCTGATGGCCCTGGGCGCCTGTATCGGCGTTGGCCTTTTCCTCGGTTCGGCCAAAGCCATCGAAATGGCCGGCCCCGCAATCATGCTTTCCTACATTATCGGCGGCCTGGCCATTTTGGTGATCATGCGCGCCCTAGGCGAGATGGCCGTACATAACCCGGTCGCCGGCTCGTTCAGCCGCTACGCCCAAGACTACCTGGGCCCGCTGGCGGGCTTTCTGACCGGCTGGAATTACTGGTTTCTGTGGCTGGTGACCTGTGTCGCGGAAATCACCGCCGTGGCCATCTACATGGGTATCTGGTTCCCTGACGTGCCACGCTGGATCTGGGCCCTATCGGCGCTGGCCAGCATGGGGGCGGTCAACCTTATCGCGGTAAAAGCATTCGGCGAGTTCGAATTCTGGTTCGCCTTGATCAAGATCGTCACCATCATCGCCATGGTCGTTGGCGGCATCGGTGTAATCGCGTTCGGCTTGGGCAACGGGGGCGTTGCCATGGGTATCTCCAACCTGTGGAGCAACGGCGGTTTCATGCCCAATGGGGTGACCGGCGTGCTGATGTCGTTGCAAATGGTGATGTTCGCTTACTTGGGCGTCGAAATGATCGGCCTGACCGCCGGGGAAGCACGCAACCCGCAAAAAACCATCCCTCAGGCCATCGGCTCGGTGTTCTGGCGCATTCTGTTGTTCTATGTTGGCGCACTGTTCGTGATCCTGTCCCTGTATCCGTGGGACGCCATCGGCAGCCAGGGCAGCCCGTTCGTCATGACTTTCGAGCGCTTAGGGATCAAGACGGCTGCCGGCATCATCAACTTCGTGGTGATCACCGCTGCGCTGTCCTCGTGCAATGGCGGTATCTTCAGCACTGGCCGCATGCTCTACAGCCTGGCTGAGAATGGCCAGGCGCCCGCCATCTTCGCCCGCACCTCGAAAAGTGGCGTGCCGCGCAATGCCTTGCTGCTGTCCATCGCCGCGCTACTGCTGGGGGTTCTGGCCAACTACCTGGTGCCGGAGAAGGTATTCGTCTGGGTGACTTCGATCGCGACCTTCGGCGCCATCTGGACCTGGGTGATGATCCTGTTGGCCCAGATCAGGTTCCGTGCAGGCCTGTCCAGCGCTGAGCAGAAGGCGCTCAAGTACCGCATGTGGCTGTGGCCACTGAGTTCCTACCTGGCCCTGGCATTTCTGGTGCTGGTGGTGGGGCTGATGGCGTACTTCGAGGATACCCGCGTGGCGCTGTACGTCGGCCCGGCATTCCTGGTACTGCTGACCGTGCTCTATTACGCATTGCGCCTGGCGCCGAAACAGGCGCGCAACGAGGCCAGCAGCGCGTGCTGATGCCCAGCCGCTAGGGCCGACGAGCGGCCCTTTCGCGCTAGCCTGGCCTTGTCAGGCAGCCACATCATCGTGCGGCTCGAAGCTGTCTGCCCTGGCTAGTTGCCACATGCGCGAGTAGAACTGCCCATCGACTTCCCCGGTCAGCAGTTCGCCCGGCTTGAGGAACACATGCATCTGCGAGAACAGCTTGATCTCGGTCGCTGACACGCGCCGCACAAGGTGCTTGGCTTCCAGCTGCGCTGGGTGCTCCAGACCCGCGGCCGCCAGCATTTCAGCCAGCGCGCGCAAGGTGTTGTGGTGGAAGTTCAGCACCCGCTGGGCTTTGTCCGGCACTACCAGGGCACGCTGACGCAGTGGGTCTTGAGTGGCCACGCCGGTCGGGCACTTGTTGGTGTGGCAACTTTGCGACTGGATGCAGCCAATGGCGAACATGAAGCCGCGTGCCGAGTTGGCCCAGTCGGCGCCGATGGCCAGCACGCTTGCAATGTCGAAGGCGCTGACGATCTTGCCGCTGGCACCGAGCTTGATCTTGTCGCGCAGGTTCAGGCCCACCAAGGTGTTGTGCACGAACAGCAGCCCTTCGCGCAGCGGCACGCCGATATGGTCGGTGAACTCGACCGGTGCGGCGCCTGTGCCACCTTCCTTGCCGTCGACGACGATGAAGTCTGGCAAAATGCCGGTTTCCAGCATGGCTTTGGCGATGCCCATGAACTCCCATGGGTGGCCGAGGCAGAACTTGAAGCCCACCGGTTTGCCGCCCGACAGTTCTCGTAGCTGAGCAATGAAGTGCATCATCTCTATCGGTGTTGAGAAAGCGCTGTGCCGTGACGGTGAGATGCAGTCCTCACCCATCAGTACCCCACGGGTTTCGGCGATTTCCTCGGTCACCTTGTGCTTGGGCAAAATCCCGCCATGGCCGGGCTTGGCGCCTTGGCTCATCTTGATTTCGATCATCCGCACCTGCGGGGTGCGAGCCTGGGCGGCAAAGCGTTGCGGGTCGAAACGGCCATCAGCGGTGCGGCAGCCAAAGTAACCGCTGCCCAGTTCCCAGACCAGGTCGCCACCGTTTTCGCGGTGATAGGGGCTGATGCTGCCCTCGCCGGTGTCGTGGTGGAAATTGCCCAGCTTCGCCCCTTTGTTCAGGGCGCGGATGGCGTTGGCACTGAGTGAGCCGAAACTCATGGCCGAAATATTGAAGATCGAAGCCGAATAGGGCTGGCTGCATTGCGGGCCGCCGATCGTGATTCGAAAGCTGGCCGGGTCGCTCAGGGGCGCCGGGCGCATGGAGTGGCCGATGAACTCAAAGCCTGCCTCGTAAACGTCGATAAGCGTGCCAAAAGGTTTGTCCGAGGGTTCGTTCTTGGCCCGTGCATATACCAGCGAGCGCTGTGCGCGGGAGAACGGCAGGGCGTCACTGTCGGCTTCGAGCAAGTACTGGCGAATTTCTGGGCGGATGGCTTCGACCAGGTAGCGAATGTTGCCCAGGATCGGGTAATTGCGAAGTACCGCGTGGCGTTGCTGCAGAAGGTCGAACACCCCGATCAGGCTAAGGGCTGCAGTGGTAAGCGTGAATGGCCATAGCCATTGATGATGGAGCAGAGGCAGGCTTGCCAGGGTGAACAGGACGCAGGCGGTGAAGAAGGCATAACGGCTCAGAAGTGACAGGCTCATACGGGGTCCTTGCTATGGCGCGGTCAGGCTCAGGGCCTGGGGCAAACTTCGACCATAGCCAAGTCCAGTCGCGCTGCACAATTAAATAGTGCGGGCGAGCGTCAATGCCGTTGCGCCGCAACGCGGCCCAACGGCCTCAGATAACACTCGATTCACTGTCGGCAAAACCACATGCTTTCAGTGTGAGCATCAAACACACCCACTATTTCGCATCGAGCCGGGCATTCCCTGCCGTGATGCTCGCGAGCAGGCATCGGAATTGATGGGCTATGTGCGAGAGCTGACCATCATCGGCCTGATGGACGTGAAACCGATGATGATCTGGGTATCCCATTACCTGAGCGCCATGGCCAAGGCATTGATGGATGATGCCGAGCTGGGCATGGCCGGATAGGTATTGGCGAAAGGTTCGCAGCGCCCGGCAGACCGAGCGCAACACGGCTGGGCTTGATCTCAAAGGTGCTGCAACCCTGCCGGCATCCGCAGCAATTTCTCCTTCCAACTCGCCTGTTCCTGCGCCGACCCTTCGACCAGATAGCTGTATCGCCCAGCTATGCGCACGGCTACAGGCACGCCATCGCGATACAGCAGCCGGTTACCGTTGACCGCCGGCACTTTCGCGCCTGGCAGCAGCGCCCCGATCAAGTTCAGCGGGTCGCTTGCACTGACCACCACCAGTGTCTGTTCCAACGGCCGCCGGCGCACTTGCCTGAGCAAGCCGACTGCCTCCGGCAATGCGAATTGCTCACCAGCTAGCCCAGCAATGAAACGTCCCCCGCGTATTTCGCCACGCGCCTCCAGCCGTTGGTAGCAGCGCAACAACTCACGCCAGGGCGGCAGCACATCGCTTTCCCTTTCCAGCAGGCGCCAACAAATCACGCCGTAACGTTGCAGCAGGGCGCGGGCGATATGTTCCGTGCGCAGGCTCTGGTCGATGCTCGCCCCGCCCCGGCGCAGCAATGCCCAGCGCCCGGCATGGGCCATGCTGCTGGAAAGCGGCGGGTGAACACGGCGGCTGCCGCGCGAGGAGCGTTTGGCCGCGGGGGTGATTAAGCTGCGCAGCCCGGCAAAGCTGTCAGCGCCGACCAGGCCTGCGCCGACTAGCTGCTGCAAGGCCGTCTCCAGTTCACTGGGCAGGAGGCGCGCTTCTTGTGTCAGTTCGTCGAAGAACAACGCGCCCTGTGCTTGCAAGGCTTGCAGTACGCGTTGCGCCCGCCCGCCGAGTGCTTCGTGGTCAGGCTCAGGGGCAAGGCTGCGCCACTGGCCCAGGTGCTCACGTGGCAGCAGCACCACAGGTGTACTGGACAAAGTATTGCTGGCCACCGTGCCGGCTATCCGGCTCCAGGCGAACTGCCCACTGCGGCAGGCATCGTCCAGCCAGTGTGGGCTGTAGTCCTTGATTCGCGCAGGCAGCAGTTCTGCTTCCCAGGCACCGGCTGCACTGGGGAAGCCCTGTAGCTGGCCGAGTATTTGCGCCACTGCCTGCGGGCCGCGCAGGCGCTCGTCGGCGGTCAGGTGTTGCCAGTCGAACAGAAAACGCATGAAGTCCTGCAGGCTGACCGGTTCGATTTCCCGGCGCAGGCGTTTGACCGTGTAGCGATGGATGCGTGCCAGCAGGTGGCGTTCACACCATTGCAGCGCGACTGCCCCTGGGCTGAAGTGGCCGCGCAGTACATAGCCTTCGGCTTCCAGGCCGGCCAGTGCCTGTTCGATCTGCGCCGCAGGCTTGCCCAAGGGCTCGCAGATCTGCGCCAGGCTCAGGGGGCCATGGCCGCTCAAGCGGGCGCGCAGCAGCTCTTTCAACGCGCTTTCAGGGTCGATGCTTTGGTCGAAGCCGGGCAGGGGCTTCAGGGCGGGCGCAAGGTGCGCTGCCGGGTACAGCGTTTGCAGCAGGCTCTGACGCTCGCGCGCGAGCCAGAGGTTTTCATCGACCAGCTGCAAAGCCCGCCCAGCCTTGGCCAGTTGCCGCAGCAGCAGTGGCCAGCTCGGGTTAGCCTGGGCTTCATTCTCGCTGACAACGCCCAGGCTCATCAGTGCCTCGTGCATTTCGTCGGCATTGCTCGGTTGGGGCCAGGCTTCAGTCTGCACCGCAACAATGGCGTCGGCGTCCAGCGCGCCCAGGTCATCGCTGTTGTGCACCTCGCTCCAGCGCCGGTTGAGCACTGCCTGAGTGCGTCGTTCCTCCAGCGGCGCGTCGTCCAGAAAGGCGTACGGCCGTGCATTCAGAATGGCTGCGGCCAGTGGCGACGGCGCTGGCAGATCACGGCACAGCAGGCGCATCTGGCCGCTTTCGATGCGCCGCAGCAGCGCCAGCCAGCCTTCGCTGTCCATGGCTTCGTGCAGGCAGTCGTCGAGCGTCTGCTCGATCAGCGGGTGGTCGGGAATCTGCCGGTCGCCGGCGATGTTTTCAAGGCAGGCAATCTGGTCAGGGAACACCGCGGCAATCAGGTCCTCACCCTTCATGCGCTGGATCTGTGGTGCGACCTTGCGCCCGCCGACGAAACGCGGCAGCGCCATGGCCACGCCAGCGTTCCAGCGCCAGCGCACGCCGAACAGCGGTGCGTCCAGCAGCGCCTGGATCAACACCTGTTCAGCGTTGCGGCTGTTCAGAAAACGCCACACCTCATCGAGCTCGAAGCTGTGGCTGGTGGACAGCGAAAGCACGATAGCGTCTTCACTGGCCGCTGCCTGCAGTTCGAAATTGAAGGTGCGGCAAAAACGCTTGCGCAACGCCAGGCCCCAGGCACGGTTGATACGGCTGCCAAAGGGCGAGTGGATGATCAGCTGGGTACCGCCGGACTCATCGAAGAAACGCTCCATCAGCAAGGTCTGCTGTGAGGGCAGGGCACCGAGTACTTCGCGGGCGCGTCCCAGGTAATCGAGCAGCTGGCTGGCGCTTGCCTCGTTCAATTCGAAGGTTTGCCTGAGCCAATCCAGCACGCCTGCTGGGTTGCCCTGGTCCAGCTCGAGCCGCTGGTCCAGTTGTGCCTGCAACCGGGCGACTGCAGCGGACAGTTCATCGCTACGGCCTGGGGCTTCACCCAGCCAGAACGGAATGGTTGGCGCCTGGCCGTGAGCGTCCTCTACCCGTACTCGTCCGGGCTCGACTCGCACAATACGGTAAGAGGCATTGCCCAACTGGAAGATGTCACCTGCGATGCTTTCCACGGCGAAATCTTCGTTGACGCTGCCAATGTTCATCGCCTGTGGCTCGAGCAGCACGGCATAGTCGGCTGTCTCGGGGATGGTCCCGCCGCTGGTCAACGCGGTTAGCTGGCTGCCCCGACGCCCGCGCAGGGTGCCACTGACCGCGTCGCGGTGCAGGTAGGCACTGCGTACGCCCAGGCGCCCGTTGTAGCCCTCGGCGAGCATGCGCAGCAGTGCCTGGTAGTGCTCGGCGTCCAGCGTGGCATAAGGCGTGGCCTGGCGCAGGCAGTCGAACAGTGCCTGTTCATGCCAGGCCTGATTGCTGACTTCGGCGATGATCTGCTGGGCCAGCACATCCAACGGCGCGCGGGGGATATGCAATTCTTCGAGCTCGCCGCGGCGGATGCAGTCGAGCAGGGCCGTGCATTCGATCAGGTCATCCCGCGAAGTGGCGAACAGTCGCCCTTTGGGGGTGCCATCGACCTGATGCCCCGAGCGCCCCACCCGCTGCAGAAAGGCGGCAATGGAGCCGGGCGACTCGATCTGACAGACCAGGTCGACTTCGCCGATGTCGATGCCCAGCTCCAGCGAGGCTGTGGCCACCAACACCTGCAACTGGCCGCCTTTCAAGCGCTGCTCGGCATCCAGGCGCATTTCCTTGGCCAGGCTGCCATGGTGTGCAGCTACAGCCTGCTTACCTAGCCGGTCGCTCAAGTGGCGGGTAATGCGTTCAGCCAGTCGGCGAGTGTTGACGAACACCAGCGTGGTGCGGTGTTGCCGGGCCAAGTCTGCCAAACGGTCGTACACCAAGCCCCAGACGTCGGTGGCCATGACCGCGCCGAGTGGCACCGGGGGCACCTCGATGGCCAGGTCACGCTGACGGGCATGGCCGACATCGATCACGGCGCAAGGGCGGTGCTGGCCGACCAGAAACTGCGCCACTCGCTCCACCGGGCGTTGCGTGGCAGACAGCCCTATCCGGCGCAGGGGGCGTGCGCAAAGGGCTTGTAGACGCTCCAGGGTCAGCGCCAGGTGAGCACCGCGTTTGTTGCCGGCCAGGGCATGGATCTCGTCGACGATGACCGTGCCTACATGGGCAAGGCCGGCGCGCCCGGAAGCCGAGCCCATCAGCACGTACAACGACTCGGGCGTGGTGACCAGAATATGCGGTGCCAGTTTGCGCATCGCCGCGCGGGCCTTCTGCGGGGTGTCGCCGGTGCGCACGGCAGTGGTGATGGCCGGCGCCTCAAGGCCCTGGTCTGCCAACGCCTGGCTGATGCCTTCGAGCGGCGCCTGCAGGTTCAGGCGGATATCATTGGACAGCGCTTTGAGCGGCGACACATAGACTACCCGGGTTTGCGCAGGCAATTCCCCGCCCTGCGTCAGGCCCTCGCGAAACAGTTCGTCGAGCACTGCCAAAAACGCGCTAAGGGTTTTGCCCGAGCCGGTCGGGGCGGCGAGCAACAGGGACTGGCCGGCATGGATCAGCGGCCAGGCACGGGCCTGGGCATCGGTGACCGTGGCGAAGTGGCGGCCGAACCAGCTGCTCACGGCCGGGTGGAACAGCTCGAGCACTGGATGCTGATGGGCAGGGAGATTCATTGGTTGGTTATGGCGGTTCAATGCCCGCTTGGCAAGGGGCCATTTGTCGTTGATGTTCTGTAGACTGTGGGTTTTTCAACGAGCTCCCCCAATGCCCAACATCATCCGCATCGCCGCTGCCCTGCTCATCGACCCGCAAGGCCGAACCCTGCTGGTGCGCAAGCGCGGCACGCAGGCCTTCATGCAACCGGGTGGCAAGATCGACGCGGGTGAGTCAGCGGTACAGGCGTTGGTGCGCGAGCTACACGAAGAGCTGGGGCTGCTAATCGAGCCGGAGCAGGCGGTGCACTTGGGGCAGTTCAGCGCCCCTGCTGCCAACGAGCCGGGGTACCAGGTGCAGGCCGAACTGTTTCGCGTTGACAGTGCCGAGGCCGTCGCCCCGGCCGCAGAAATCGAAGAAGTGCTATGGCTGGCCGCCGATCAGGCTGCAAACCTGACGCTTGCGCCGCTGACCCGCGACCTGATACTGCCCTTGTACCGCCAGGCCGTCAGCGTACCGCACTGACCCCGTCCAGGGTGGCGAACGAGGTGTCCTTGGCGGTGAGCAGAAAGTCACGCATGTAAGGCGCATCGAGCATGTCGGTGCGTACCGCCGCGTACAGCGTGGCGAACAGCCCTTTCTCGCCAAGGCGTTTACCTTTCACATAGCCCCGCGAGCTGTATTCGTGCAGCGCCCAATGTGGCATACCGCAGACGCCCCGGCCGCTGGCTACCAACTGCATCATCATCACCGTCAGTTCCGAGGTGCGAACTGCGGCCGGCTCGATGTCGGCCGGTTCCAGAAAGCGGGTGAAGATGTCCAGACGGTCACGCTCCACCGGGTAGGTAATCAGGGTCTGGTCGAGCAGGTCCTGAGGCACGATGTATGGCTTGTTGGCCAAGGGATGCTGGTTGGCCACTGCAAGCATGGCCTCGTAGGTGAACAGCGGCACGTAGGTGATACCGGCCAAGTCCAGGGGGTCGGAGGTCACCACCAGGTCGAGGTCACCCCGGGCCAGTGCGGGTAGCGGGGCGAAAGAGAAGCCAGAGGCCAGGTCCAGCTCCACTTCCGGCCAGGCGTCGCGGAACTGATCGATGGTTGGCATCAGCCACTGAAAGCAGCTGTGGCATTCGATGGCCATGTGCAGGCGCCCCGCCGTGCCGCCCGCCAGCCGGGCTATGTCACGCTCGGCGCCGCGCAGGAGCGGTAGCGTGGCATCGGCCAGTTGCAGCAAGCGTAGGCCGGCACTGGTGAAGCGGATCGGCTTGGTCTTGCGCACGAACAGCGGCAGGCCAAGGCGTTCTTCCAACTCCTTGAACTGGTGGGACAGCGCCGATTGTGTCAGGTGCAGGCGCTCGGCGGCCTCCACCAGGCTGTCAGCTTCGCGCAGGGCATGCAGGGTTTTCAGGTGGCGGATTTCCAGCACGGCTGACTCCAAGAAAATAATTTGAGCAAATGGGCGATAAGTTGAGTTTCGCTCATGTTGCCCTGGCCTGTCGACTGGGCGCCGTGCCGCACCACTGGGCAGGGTTCATCAAATTGTCACTGAACTGTGGCAGCGCACCGCATTTAAATTCATCAGACTCGCGCTCTACTGGGGATCTGCAATCTGGTAATTCATTCATGCGGGCTTTTCTGCTCTTTGTTTTTCTACTGTTCACCGCCTCGTCAAGCATTGCCGACAGCCGCTGCGACACTCATGTGCCAGTTCAACGTGCTGAAATCGGCGAGCTGAGCCTGGTGTATCAAAGTGTCGGGGCCCCGCGAGACCCGGCCTTGCTGCTGGTCATGGGCCTGGGCGGGCAACTAATCCACTGGCCCGACGACGTCGTCCAAGCGCTCTGCCGCCAAGGTTTTCGGGTCATTCGCTACGACAATCGCGATGCTGGCCTGTCACGCTGGAACCAGCTGCCGCCTTCGGCCAATCTGACGTGGGAGCTGTTGCGTTACAAGCTGGGCCTTGCGGTCGCAGCGCCCTACAGCCTGACCGACATGGCCAACGATGGCCTGCAACTGATGGAATCACTGGGCATTGGCCGTTTTCATGTGCTGGGTGTGAGCATGGGTGGGATGATCGCCCAACACATGGCTGCCATGGCGCCTGAGCGGGTACGTAGCCTGACGCTGGTGATGTCCAGCTCTGGTGCCGCTGGGCTGCCCGAACCCAGCCCGGCATTGGTTCAGTTGCTGGCGCGGCGCAGTGCACCGAATCGCCAGGTGGCGATCGAGCAGCAGGCCGACCTGTTAGCGGCATTGGGCAGCCCACAGGTGCAGGATGATCGAGCGGCGCTGTTGCAGCAGGCGGCGGTGGCGTACGACCGGGCGTTCAACCCTGAAGGCGCCCAGCGGCAGATCATGGCGATCTTGGCAGAACCTAGCCGAGTGCGGTTGCTCGAAGGGCTACGGGTGCCCACGCTGGTGGTACATGGCACCGCCGACCCGCTGTTGCCGGTAATGCATGGGGTGCATCTGGCGGCGCATATCCAGGGCAGCCAATTGCGCTTGATTCCTGGGCTTGCGCACCGCTTTCAGGAGCCGTTCAAAGCACCCTTGCTGGCGGCGGTATTACCTTATCTGCAAGCGCAGCGCCAGGATTTCAGCCATATCGCCGGGCTTTGAATCGGTGTTGCCCGTTTCGCGGGGCAACCGGCGAATCAGGCGACGCTGGCGCATCATCCAAGCCCGTACTTCTTGACCTTGTCGAACAAGGTCGTCTTGGCCATCCCCAGCTCCTGGCTGGCCTGGCTGAGGTTGCCCCCGGTGCGCTGCAAGGCATCGCTGAGCAGGTTGCGCTCGAACGCTTCGACCGCCTCTGCAAACCCAAGCCCCTGGCTGGCCCCCCCAGCGGGCCCCTTCTTGAAAGCGGGCAAGCCCAAGGCATAGCGCTCTGCCACATTGCGCAGTTCGCGTACATTACCGGGCCAGTCGTGGGCCATCAGGCGCGACAGGGTCTGGCTGTCCAGCGCCGGTGCCTCGCGGTCGAAGCGCAGCGCCGATTGCAGCAGGAAGTGTTCGAACAGTTGCAGAATGTCCTCCCGGCGCTCGCGTAGCGGCGGCAGCTCCAGGGTGACCACGTTCAGGCGGTAATACAGGTCGCTGCGGAACTGACCGGCCTGACCCAGCGCGTCGAGGTCGGACTTGGTGGCTGCAATGACCCGGCAATCCACCGCGATGCTCTGGTTCGAACCCAGGCGCTCCAAGGTGCGCTCCTGCAGCACGCGCAACAACTTGATCTGCAGGTTGATCGGCATGCTTTCCACTTCGTCCAGGAACAACGTGCCGCCATTGGCGTGTTCGATCTTGCCGATGCGGCGCTTGCCGGCGCCAGTGAATGCGTTGGCCTCGTGGCCGAAGATCTCGCTCTCGAACAGGTTTTCTGGCAGGCCACCGCAATTGAGTGCCACGAATGGCTTGCCTTGGCGTCGGCTGAAATCATGCAGGCAACGGGCGACCAATTCCTTGCCGGTGCCCGTTTCGCCCTCGATCAACACATTGGCCGAGGTATCGGCGACATTGGCGATCAGTTCGCGCAGCTGCTCCATGGCTGGCGAGCGACCGATGATGCGGCCATCCAGGCTACTCTGCTCGGCCAGCTGTCGACGCAGCGCCACCACTTCGCGGGACAGCCCGCGCTGCTCCAGCGCCCGACGCACCACATCGACCAGGCGCTCGGGCGAGAAGGGCTTTTCCATGAAGTCGTAAGCACCATTGCGCATGGCGCCCACCGCCATGTCGATGTCCCCGTGCCCGGTAATCAGCACGACCGGCAGGCTGCGATCGCGGGCCTTGAGGCGGTTGAGCAGTTCAAGGCCATCGATGCCGGGCAGGCGGATATCGCTGACGACGATGCCGGCAAAATCATCGCCGATGCGCTCCAAGGCCTGTTCGGCACTGCCGACACCCTCACAGGCGATGTCCTCCAGGGCCAATGCCTGCTGGCAGCCGAGCAGCACATGCGGGTCGTCTTCGACGATCAGAACGGTAAGGGGCGCTGGGTTCATGGTTGTTCTGCCGTTTCGCTAGGGGGTGTGGCCAGGGGGAGGGCGAGGACGAAAGCGGTGCCGCCCGTGGCGGGATGCTCGACGTTGAGGCTGCCCTTGGCGGCGGCGGCAAGGCTCGCCGACAGGGTCAACCCCAGGCCCAGGCCATGCTCGCCCGGTTTGGTGGTGAAGAAAGGTTCGAACAGGTGCTTGCGGGTTTCGGCATCGATACCGTGGCCATTATCCCGCACGCGAAGGCGGTATTTTTCGCCGAAAAGCTCCCCTTCGAGCCAAAGCTCTGGCTGGGGCTGGCTGGCCATGGCATCGAGAGCGTTGCCGATCAGGTTGACCAGGATCTGTTCCAGGCGCGTCTGATCGATAGCCAGTTGATGGTCTTCGAAATGGCTGTGCAGCTGCAACTGGCACCCGGCAATACGGTTGTGCAGCACTTGCAGGGATGCTTCTACGGCCTTGGCCAACGATGCCTGGCCGCTGTCGTCGCCGCGCCGGGCGAACGAGCGCAGGCTGGCGGTGATGCGGCCCATGCGGTCGATAAGCTCGTTCATGGTGCGCAGATTGGTGCTGGCGGTATCCAGCGCCCCGCGTTCGAGAAAACGCACCGTGTTGCCGGACAACGTACGTAGGGCTGCTAATGGTTGGTTCAGCTCATGGGCGATGCTGGTGGACATTTGCCCGATGGCGGCCAGCTTGCCGGCTTGCACCAGCTCATCCTGGGCATGGCGCAGGGTCTGTTCGGCATGCCGGCGTTCGCGGATCTGGCCCTTGAGCCGCTCGTTGCTGGCGCGCAGGTCAGCGGTGCGTTCGGTAATCCGTCGTTCCAGCTGGCTGTTGGCTTCCTGCAGAGCTTCGCGCGCCGCCAGGCGCGTGGCAATCACCTTGCGCCGTTCGTTCCAAGCGATAGCAAGAATGGTCAGCAGGGCAAAGGCGACGCCGACCAGCACCCCTTGCACCATGGATTCGCGGCGCAGATCCTGCAATGGCGTGAGCAGGGTGAACTGCCAGGGCGTATCAGCCAGGCGGCGAGTCTGGGCCAGGTAGCTCACCTCATGGGGTTTGCCTTGGGCGGTTTCAGCATTGGCCGGGAAGGTCAGTTTCTCCACGCCATCGGCCAGGGTTTCGCGCGCCAGGGGCTGCAGCTCGTTCAATGGCCACCAGTAGTATTGCAGGCTGCGCGCCAGCCGCTCTTTGGTCTGAGGGGAGAGCGGGCGCACCGACTTCAAGCGCCGCGCCGGGTCACTGGAAAGAATGATGATGCCATTCTCGTCGCTGACGAAGGCCTCCAGGCGCGCGCGTTGCCAACGCTCTTCCAGGGTATCCAGGCGTACTTTGATCACGGCTACGCCAATGATCTTGCCGTGCTCCTCAAGGCCATGGGCCAGGTAATAGCCAGCCTCGCCTGTGGTGCTGCCGATACCGTAGAAGCGGCCTGGCTCGCCGCGCACCGCATTCTGGAAATAGGCCCGGAACGACAAGTCTTCACCCAGGAACGAGTCGGCATCGCGCCAGTTGCTGCTGGCCTGGACCCGGCCGGTGGTATCGAGTACGAAGATCACCCGGCTGCGGCTGCGCCGGTTGAGGCCCTCGAGGTATTCGTTGACGGTCTGCCGGTTGGCGCCATCGGGGTCGGTGAGCAGTTGCGAGACGCTGTCTTCGAGCTCTAGCAAGCTTGGCAGGTACGTGTATTTGCTGATTTCGCTCTCGACCGTGCGCGCGTGCAGTTCCAGGGCGCGCTCGCCGTTATCGATGAGGGTGCGTATGCCGTTGCTCTCGCTGATCATGAAACCGGCCATGCCCAGGCCGACCATCAGCAGAATGATCAGGGGGGGCAGCAGCAGTTGGCGAATCAGGCGGGATTTCACGGCGGGCTTGGCAGGCGAAAGAAGCGAGGGGTCGCATTTCATCACAGTGGCCCTGTCACGGCCAGCATCCGCTGCCGGACGCGCCCGGGCAGCGGTGCTGTCGTTGCCGAATCAGTGTTGCAGGATCTTGCTGAGGAAGTGCTGAGTACGTTCGTGGCGGGCGGTTGGGTTGCCGAAGAAGTCTTCCTTCTGGCAGTCCTCGATGATGTGCCCCTTATCCATGAAGATCACCCGGTTGGCCACCTTGCGAGCGAAGCCCATTTCGTGGGTCACGCACATCATGGTCATGCCTTCGTTAGCCAGTTCCACCATCACATCCAGCACTTCGTTGACCATCTCTGGGTCCAGCGCCGAGGTCGGTTCGTCGAACAGCATGACGATTGGGTCCATCGACAGTGCACGGGCGATCGCCACACGCTGCTGCTGGCCACCGGACAACTGGCCGGGGTGTTTCTTGGCATGGGCACTGAGGCCTACGCGCTCGAGCAGCGCCAGGCCCTTCTTGGTCGCTTCTGCTTCACTGCGGCCGAGCACCTTGCGCTGGGCGATGGTCAGGTTTTCGGTGATGGTCAGATGCGGGAACAGCTCGAAGTGCTGAAACACCATGCCGACCCGCGAGCGCAGCTTGGGCAGGTTGGTCTTGGAGTCGGCGATCGAGGTGCCGTCGACCACGATGTCACCCTTCTGGAACGGTTCCAGGGCGTTCACGCACTTGATGAGGGTCGACTTGCCCGAGCCCGATGGGCCGCAAACAACCACGACTTCACCTTTCTTGACCTCGGTGCTGCAGTCGGTCAGCACCTGGAAGTCGCCGTACCACTTGTTGACGTTCTTGATGGAAATCATACGGTGATCCTTTTTTGCAGGCGCTTGACCAGCCACGAAGCGGAGAAGCTGATGACGAAGTACACGACCCCAGCGAAGATCAGGAACTCATGGGAGCGCCCGATGATGTCGCCGTTGGAGCGTGCCGAGTTGAGGAAGTCCACCAGGCCCACGGTGTAGACCAAAGAGGTGTCCTGGAACAGGATGATGCTCTGCTGCAACAGCAGGGGGGTCATCTTGCGAAAGGCCTGGGGCAGGATGATCAGGCGCATGGTCTGGCCGTAGGTCATGCCCAGGGCCTGGGCGGCACCCATCTGCCCCTTGGAGATCGACTGCACGCCAGCACGGACGATTTCGCAGAAGTAAGCGGCCTCGAACATCATGAACGCCACCACGCAAGACGTGAAGGCACCTACCGGGGTGTCCTGCCCGGTGATCCAGCGCAGTACGAACGGCACCGCCAGATAGAACCAGGTAATGACCAGCAGCAGTGGGATCGAGCGGAAGTAGTTGACGTAGGCGCCTGCCAGGCGTGACAGCAGCTTGCTCGATGACAGGCGCATCAGCGCCAGGATGGTGCCCAGCACGATGCCGCCAATGACGCCCATGACCATCAGTTGTAGCGTCATGACCATGCCATCCCACAAAGCAGGCAGGGCCGGGATGATTTCGCTGAAGTCCATTTCCATTTACTTGCCCCCCACGGAGATCAGGCCAGGCACGGCAACTTTCTTCTCGACCAGGCGCATCAGCAGCATCAAGCCCATGTTCAGGGTGAAGTAGATAAGGGTGGCCAGGGTGAAGGCCTCGAACAGGTTGGCCGAAAATTCGGCGGTCTGCTTGGTCTGCGCCAGCAGCTCCATCAGGCCGATCAGCGAGGCTACCGAAGAGTTCTTGAACACGTTCAGGAATTCGGAGGTGAGCGGCGGGATGATGATCCGGAACGCCTGTGGCAGCAGCACATTGGTGTAGATCTGTGGCAGGCTGAAGCCCATGGCGCGGGCTGCGGATTCCTGGCCACGGGGCAGGGCCTGAATGCCGGTGCGCACCTGCTCGCAAACTCGAGCGGCGGTGAACAAGCCAAGGCAGATGACCACACTGATCAGTGCCGAGGTGGTCGGGTTGAGGTCTTGCTTGAACCACTCCTGCAGGCCTTCCGGTAGCAGGTCCGGTACCAGGAAGTACCAGATGAACAGCTGCACCAGCAGCGGCACATTGCGGAACAGTTCCACATAAGCGGTGGCAATACCCGAGACCAGGCGGTTGGGCACGGTGCGCATCACGCCCAGTACCGAGCCAAGCAGCAATGCGATGATCCAGGCGGAGATGGCGATGGCGATGGTCCAGCCTAGGCCGGTGATGTACCAGTCCAGATAGATTTCGCTGCCCACGCCGGTGGACTTGAAGAACACGCCCCAGTCCCAGTTGTAATTCATCGGGATTTCCCCTCAGACGATTGTTTCACGGGCACCTTCGAGCATCCGAGGGCGGTGGGCGCCCTCGGATGAAAGGTTAGTCACTATTGCGCAGCCTGCAGAGTTGAAACCTGTGCTTGCGCACCAGGCCACGCGCTGAGGATCAGGACTTCTTCTCGTCCGCAGCTTTATCGGTAGGCTCGGCGATCAGTTTTTTCAGCTCGTCGCTCATCGGGAACTGCAGGTTCAGGCCTTTTGGCGGAATTGGCTGCTGGAACCACTTGTCGTAGCTCTTGTTGACTTCGCCCGACTTGAAGTAGGCAATGATGGCGTCATCGACAGCTTTCTTGAACGCTGGGTCATCTTTGCGCACCATGCAGCCGTAGATTTCATACGACTGGGGGGTACCGGTGATAACCCAGTCCGACGGCTTGCGCGCCTTGGCCATTTCACCGGCGAGCAGGGCGTCGTCCATCATGAAGGCTACGGCGCGGCCGCTTTCGAGCATGTTGAAGGCTTCACCGTGGTCCTTGGCGGAGATCACGTTCATCTTCATTTGCTTGTCGGCATTCATCGCTTTGAGAATGCGCTCGGAGGTAGTACCCGCGGTGGTCACCACGTTCTTGCCGGCCAGGTCCGCGAAGTCTTTGTAAGCAGGCTGACCGTCCTTGACCTTGGTCAACAGGCGGGTACCGACCTCGAAGATACCGACCGAGAAGCCGACTTGCTGCTGACGCTCGACGTTGTTGGTGGTGGAGCCGCACTCCAGGTCGACGGTGCCATTCTGCACCAGCGGGATGCGGGTCTGGGAGGTGACCAGGTTGTACTTGACCTTGATGTCCGTGCCCAGTTGCTTTTTCAGGGCATCGACGACGGCCAGTTGGATGTCATGGGAATAACCCACAGGCTCGGGCTTGCCGGCCAGGTAGGAAAACGGGATGGAGGAGTCGCGGTGGCCCAGGGTAATGGTGCCCGAATCCTTGATCTTCTTCAGGGTGCCGGTCAGCTCATCGGCCATGGCCGGCGAAGCGATCACAGCGGCCGCGATGGCGGCGCCCAGCAATTGACGAACGATACGCATCAAATTTTCCTCGACGTGTTTGTTTTTTTTATGGAGCCGTTGGCGGACTCTTTCGTTCAACGAATACAACATCAAGCGTGTGCATTCGGCTCCAAGTATAGAGCATGAGTCGTGCCAAGCTCTGGCGTCGATCATAACCCCTTGAATATTCGGCGTCTGGCCGTTTTAACAAGGCATGAACCTAACATAGCGAGTTCGGCAATCCGAACGACATGCCTGTTGCTGTTCGGTTATCCGTATGAAGTGTTCCGGCTTCATCTGCGCCAGCATTAATTAGGCCCAGACGCAGCTCCCAGGCAGGTTGAGTACGCACTCACTTTCCCAGGAACCGCACCCATGCCTGACTCTCTGATGACTCCTGACTCTGTCGACGCATTGATTGGCCAGCAATTGCCCAAGTGGCTCAAAGGCGTCGATAAAGACCTGCTCCAGGGCTTTCATCAAGCGCTGCGCAATCAACAGGCTGCAGCACAAGCGGTGAAAAACCGGCTTGAGGGCATCCCGAGCCTGGAAGTATTCGCCGCTGCTCGACTGGAGCAAGCGCTGCACGCACAGGGCCTTTCAACGGTGGACGTGCGTGGCAGCAACGTACATGTGCAGGAGGATGTAGAGCTTCCAAGTGTGTCTCCTCGCCTATTCACGCCTGTGCAGACGATACGCTCCAGGCAATCCTTACTGGCGGCTGCTTTGCACAACTTTCATGAGTCTGAAACACATCCGGCATTGAATCGAAAAGCTCACTTAAGAGACTTAGACGGTAACAAATTACCCCTGAGTTTCGAGGCGTTCGCGCGCTGTTGCCGCAAGTTGGACCTGGGCGGGGAATATCAAGCGGTGCTGCGCAAGCACCTGTTTCCCAAAAGCCGTCCCCCAGCGCCCTCGGACTACGCCCATAAAGCCGTGCAGCAAGTGCTTGAGGAAAACCTTCGCACGCAGATGGAGGTCGCTGTGCGAATGGCCAGGATCAAAGGCGAGTTGCTCGACGAGGATTATCTGCGTCTGTTGCCGGTGGTAGCGGGCGCCCCGCGGGGCCCGGCAGTCCAAAGCCTTGCTACACCCCGCCAGTTATTTCTGCTTGGCAAGCGCCTGTGCGGCGTGGTGACGCTGGAGATGCGCCACAGCGCGCAAGGGCCGCTGGATGGGATTATTGTTTGGGTGCCTCAGGATCCGTACCTACCTCTGGCACGCTACGACTCCTGGGAGGCGCTGTACAGGGCATTTGCCAAACGCCTGCGTTCAGCCTTCTATCGATCCTTCTTTGGGCGGTTCATCAGCGAGCGTGACCGCCCGGGATTCATCTCCACATTGCTGCCGTTGATCGAGGCCAGCAGTGCTCAGGTGCCCGCTGAGCTCGACGGTCGCAACTTCGCCGTGGATTCAGCACTGTTCGTCCACTTGCGCACCTTGCAAGTCGACAAGCTACTCGACGATGCAAGAGTCCTGGCAGTACCCACGGACGATGAAACCCAGCTCGAACGTGACCAGCGCATCCAGGCTGCGTTGGGCGCGGGGCTGGAGATGCTTAACCTGGCGGCCCTGTTCATTCCTGTGCTGGGCCAGGTGATGTTTGCAGTGGCCGCACTGGGGGTTGCCAGCGAGGTATACAAAGGTTACGAAGACTGGCAATTGGGCGACCGTCAGGGGGCACTGCAGCATCTTTTCAATGTTGCGCAGGGCCTGGCGACTGGCGCTGCGCTGGGCGCAGCTCAGGCGGGTATCGGGCGCTTGCTGCCGCGCGTTCCGTTCGTTGATGGGTTGACGCCTGTGCATGAGGGCGATGGCCGGATGAGGCTGGCCCATGCGCCTGAAACGGCTCATTACCTGGACGGTAACGGCCCGCTGCTGCGCCAGTTTGGCGGAAACTTCGCCACTGTGCCTGATGCCATGGCCGATGCGTTGCTTCGAGTCATCGGGCTGACACCTGAGCAGTTGCGCCAACTGCACCTTGAGTCGGCGCCAGTTCCGGCGCGACTGAACGATGCCTTTGATCGCTGGCTACTTCACGAGCGATCCCCCCAACTGCGCGGGAGCGCATTCGAGCGGGACCTCACTACTCAACAGGGTGAAGCGTCGCCTGCCGCTGGCATGCTGCTCAGGTCGTTCCCGGGGCTGTCGGTACGTTCGGCAGAAGAAGTACTGGCCAACGCTAGCGGGACGCAGCTCAAAGCGCTGCTCGACAGTGGCCGGGTGCCTTTAGCGATGGCCGAGCACGCGCGTTGGATGCTGCATGACAGCCGCTTGGACCGTGCCTTTATGGGTTTCGAGCATGAATCCGGGGTCAATGCCGACACCCAGCGCCTGGCTATTGGCATGATCGACGAGTTGGCCCCATGGCCGGCAGCCAGGCGTATCGAGCTTCGCTTAGGCGAGGTATCGGGCCGGCTCATCGCGTCGCGCGGGCATCCTCAAGCCACTGAGGTGCTGACCGTGATTCAGACCGCTCAAGGTTACCGGCTGCTAGGGGCGCCCGAGCCATCGAGCGAACAGCGGCTATGGGCGTGCCTGCTGCAGACGCTGGATGCTGCGCAAAAAGGCCTTATCGGCGACAACCAGCCGCTGAGTGCCGAAACCCTTGCTGAAAAACTGGCTGTGCAGGCCGCCAGCGATCGGCGCAAGGCTGCTCAATTGTTAGGTATGCAGCCCATCGGCGGTCGCTGGCGGCCACCGCGGCGCTTAGCCAATGGGCGGATCGGCTACCCCTTGAGCGGACGCGCAGAAAGCAGCCGGCAAGCGCTGCGGCGCGGTATCCATAGCATCTTTCCTACGCTGAGCGAGGCCCAGTTGGACGAATACTTCGAAGGCCTCGTGGTACACCATATCGGTCTGTGGGAGCACCTTGGCCAGCTTCAGCAACATCTGGCCAACCTGCGCGCGGCGCTTGAGGCTTGGCAGCGTCAACGCGTGAGTTTTCTCGACGGGGTCCGCCGGCGACGTGTCGTCACCCAGATTCGGCGCGCTTGGAGGCGCAAGTCTGTCGGGGCCTCCGATGACGATTACATCCTGCACATCGAGGGCGAACGGGTAGGCAGCCTACCTGTTCTTCCAGCCGGCATCGATTTTGGACACATCAGGCAATTGACCCTGCGGGACATGGACCTTACGCACATCGACGAAGATTTTTTGCGCCGGTTCAGTGGCTTGCGCGAGCTTAGGCTGCAAGATAATCGGCTCACCAGCCTGCCTGCCGGGCTCGAGCGCCTGACCTCGTTAAGAACCCTTAACCTGGCAGGCAATCGACTGACCTTGGACGCGTCTGGGGTCAGTCGCCTGGCCATGCTCTCAATGCTGCGCGAACTGGATCTGAGCGCAAATCCCTTGGGGAATGTGCCCGATCTTTCCCGTCTGCAGCACGTGCGGGTGCTTTCACTCCGAGCGACAGGGCTTCAAACAATACCCAGTGCACGCGAATTACCCTGGCGTGGCCTGACCGATCTTCGGGAAAACCAGATTCGCCAGGTGACGGGTCATGTGGCCAGCCTGCAAGCGCGGTTACATCGTCTAGCACTGCATGACAACCCTTTGGAGCCGGTGAGCGAATCGTTGCTCGAGAGCCTGAGCGAGCAAACCCCGACAGCGTCACGGCGTGGGTCATATCAACATGCTGATGCCGATTCGAAATGTATGAATCAGTGGCTAGGAGAGGGCTCCCAATCGGCTCGGCTGCATCGAACCGAAGTCTGGGAGCGCTTGCAGCAAGAGCCACAATCGACGGACCTGTTTCGTTTCCTGGCTGACTTTGCGGCCTCAGATGATTTTCGGCGCCACCCGCGTTACTACCGGGCAAGAGTATGGCGGGTACTCGAGTTGTGCGCCGAAAACACTGATGTTCGGGAAGCAATTTTCTGGCAAGCCGCTGGCCCCCGCAGCTGTGAGGATCAACTGCTATTTCTGCTGAGTCAGATTGAGATCCGGGGAATAATCGCGCTGAGTGGGGCAGGGGAGGGGCGAGCACAGGATGAAGCGACGTTGTTGCGTTTAGGCCGCTCGTTGTACCGCCTGGATCAAATAGACCGCATCGCCGCCCGGCATATCCAGTTTGTGGAGCAAAATCCCTATGCCCTGGTAGACGATGTAGAGGTTTACCTGGCTTATCGGATCAATTTGGCCGGCAGGCTCGACTTGCCAGGGCAACCCCTGAACATGCACTACGCAGACTACAGCGGCCTGACTGGCGCAGACATCCTCAGGGCAGGAACAGAAGTCCTCGAGGGTGAAAACATCGAGGTGCTCAGTGCTTCACTGGCGGAGCGGGAGTTTTGGCAAAGCTATGTCCGTAACCGTTACCCTGAGCGTTTCGAAGCACTGGCAGCGCCTTATCATGAGCGGCTGGCGGCCTATGAAAGCGAAGCCGATTCCACCGGCGAGCAGGTTTATTTGACCCGCGCCGATGAGCTGATGCGCCGGCTCAACGCCGATGAACGTGCGCTTTACCTGGAGCTGGCACGCGATGCCTACGGGCGTGAAGCCTGAGAAATGGGCGACCCTTGAGGTCGCCCATTGTGCTTCAAGCTGCGTGACTGCGAGCAGCGCCTTGCGCCAGGTAGGCCGCCAGAGCGCGCTGTTCGTCTTCATTGGTGAACAAACCAAGCTTGGTCCGCCGCCACAGAATATCGTCGGCGCTGACCGCCCACTCCTCGCTGCGCAGGTAGTCGACCTCCCGCGTGAACAGCCCTGCGCCAATCGCCTGGCCCAGGTCGTCGGGGCCATTTACGCCCTCGAGCAACTGCCACACACGGCTACCGTAGGTCTGCGCCCAACGCTTGGCGATCTCGACCGGCACCCAGCCGTTGCGTGCCTGCAGTTCATCCACCAGCCCCTGCACGCTGGCCATGCCCTCGCCACCTGGCAGCGGCGCGGTGGCGGTCCAGCTGCCGCGCATCTGGCTGAAGAACGGTTTGAGCTCGGCCATGGCCGACTCGGCGAGCTTGCGATAGGTTGTCAGCTTGCCGCCGAACACCGAAAGCAGAGGCGCCTGGCCGTCACCGGCGGACAGCGCCAGGGTGTAGTCCCTTGTGACTGCCGAAGGATTATCGGATTCGTCGTTGCACAGCGGGCGTACACCGGAATAGGTGTGCAGGATGTCGCTACGGCTTAGCTGATGATTGAAATGGGCGTTCACTACCTTAAGGATGTAATCGGTCTCTTGCTCGGTGATCGCTACCTTGGCCGGATCACCGCTGTATTCGCGATCGGTAGTACCGATCAAGGTGAAGCGGTCCAGGTAGGGGATACAGAAGACGATGCGCTGGTCCTCGTTCTGCAAAATGTAGGCATGCTCGCCTTCATAAAGCCGCGGCACGATGACATGGCTGCCCTGGATCAAACGGATGCCATATGGCGCATCGAGCTTAAGGTCGTCTTTGATGAAGCTGGCAACCCACGGGCCGGCCGCATTGACCAGGGCACGGGCGCGTATGGTTTGCAGGCTGCCATCGGCGTGCTGCAGCTCCACCTGCCATAAACCATTCACGCGCTCTGCACGCAGGCAGCGGGTATGGGTAAGAATGTGCGCACCGTGTTCGCGGGCGGCCATGGCGTTGAGGACTACCAGGCGGGCGTCATCCACAGCGCAATCGGCGTATTCGAAGCCGCGGGTGATCGCCGGCTTCAGTGGGTAGCCAGGGCCGAAGCGCAGGCTGCGCGAGGCACCAAGACGCTTGCGCTTGCCCAAGTTGTCGTACAGAAACAGGCCGGCACGGATCATCCATGCAGGGCGCAGATGAGGGCGATGGGGAAGCACGAAGCGCATCGGCTTGACGATATGCGGAGCTTTGGCCAGCAGCACTTCACGTTCGGCCAGCGCTTCGCGCACCAGGCGGAATTCGTAATGCTCAAGGTAGCGCAGGCCACCATGGATGAGTTTGCTACTGGCCGACGATGTATGTTGGGCCAGGTCATCCTTTTCGCACAGCATGACTTTCAGGCCGCGACCTGCGGCGTCGGCAGCGATGCCCACACCATTGATGCCACCGCCAATCACGGCGAGGTCGTAGCAGTCGGCAAGTGATGGCTGGGACGAAACGGGCTGGGACACGGCAAGGCCTCCTGAGGCTGTTCATATCGAATATGAACATATATGTTCGTTTCCGAAAATGCTAGCGCAAAAGGATGACCGTCGCCAGTCAGTCTCTATAGAAAAAACTGATCAGATGACAAGCAAATGAACATTTACGAAAATTCCGGGGGCGGAGTGAGTGATCGCCTCACTGGGATCGAGCATCACCCGTGCAGCGCCCGATCCCTTTGACGGCAGGCAGATTCCAAGGCAAGCACATGCCAGCCTTCAAACCACCTCTAGCCGGATCTTGTTCTGGTTCAGCAGTTGTGCGAGCCCCGGCGCGGGTGTCTGGTCGGTCACCAGGCAATCGACCAGACTGATCGATCCCAACCGTACCATGGCGTTGCGCCCGAACTTGCTTGAGTCGGCAGCCAGAATCACCTGGCGAGCATTGGCAATGATGGCCTGCGATACCCGCACTTCCTGGTAATCGAAATCGAGCAGGCTGCCGTCTTCATCGATGCCGCTGATACCGACCAAGGCAAAATCCACCTTGAACTGGTTGATGAAATCCACGCTGGCCTGGCCGACCACGCCGCCATCTCGGCGTACCGTGCCGCCAGCTACCAAGACTTCGAAGTCATCCTTGGCGGCGAGAATGGCAGCAACGTGCAGGTTATTGGTGATGACCTTCAAGTGGTTGTGGTTGAGCAGCGCCCTGGCAATCGATTCGGTCGTTGTACCAATATTGATGAACAGCGAAGCATGGTCGGGAATCTGCTTGGCCACGGCCTCGGCGATGCGCTGTTTTTCGTCGCGCATCTGATCGGCGCGCATGGCATAGGCGGTGTTCTCGATGCTGGAATCGTAAGCGGCACCGCCGTGATAGCGACGCAGCAGATTCAGCTCGGCCAGCTGATTGATATCGCGCCTGATGGTTTGCGGGGTGACGACGAACAACTGCGCCATTTCTTCAATACTGACATACCCGCGATCGCGTACCAGTTCGAGGATTTGTTGTTGGCGTGGGGGCAGATTCATGGGCGGTCCTTTGGGGCTGCCGGACAAATTCTGCAATGATGCCGTAGGAAGGGGACTACGACCAGTAGGCAACGGGGCCGCAGCGCGGCCCCTGATGCATCACGCCTCGTGATCTTCCCAGTCACGCGTGCGATCAACGGCTTTTCTCCAGCCGGCATACAGCTTCTCTTTCTGCGCCTCGTCCAGCTGTGGGCTGAATTCGCGCTCGATGATCGCCTTGTCGCGCAATTCATCCAAGCCACTCCAGAAACCACAAGCCAGACCGGCCAGGTAGGCCGCGCCCAGTGCGGTGGTTTCGCGCATTTTCGGGCGCTCCAC
Source organism: Pseudomonas sp. KCJK9000 (assembly GCF_046230725.1). Taxonomy (NCBI): domain Bacteria; kingdom Pseudomonadati; phylum Pseudomonadota; class Gammaproteobacteria; order Pseudomonadales; family Pseudomonadaceae; genus Pseudomonas; species Pseudomonas sp. KCJK9000. Next base: position 194,865 of record NZ_JBJJLN010000002.1, read on the forward strand.
GCAGGTGCCGAGGATATCGGCCTGGAACTGCATCAGGAAGTTGTTGGCCACAGCGCCACCATCCACGCGTAGCTCGGACAAGCGTGCACCGCAATCCTGCTGCATGGCATCGAGCACATCGCGGGTCTGGTAGGCGATCGACTCGAGGGCCGCGCGGATAATGTGGTCGACCTTCACACCACGGGTGAGCCCAAACAGCGCACCGCGTGCATAGGGGTCCCAATACGGGGCGCCCAGGCCAGTGAACGCCGGTACCAGATAGACGCCGTTGCTGTCCTTGACCTTACTGGCGAAGTACTCGGTGTCCAGTGCGTCATTGACGATTTTCAGCTCGTCGCGCAGCCACTGCACGGTGGAGCCACCGTTGAACACGGCGCCTTCCAGGGCGTACGCCACCTCGCCGCGTGGGCCGCAGGCGATGGTGGTGAGCAGGCCGTGGGAGGACTTCACAGCCTTGTCGCCGGTATTCATCAGCAGGAAGCAGCCGGTGCCATAGGTGTTCTTGGCCTGGCCGGGCTCTACGCACATCTGGCCAAACAGCGCCGACTGCTGGTCGCCGGCAATACCGGCAATGGCAATGCCGCTCTTGGTATGACCGTACACTTCGGAAGACGGGCGCACCTGCGGCAGCATCTGACGGGGAATGCCGAGGATCTCGAGCAGCTTGTCATCCCACTGCAAGGTGTGGATGTTGAACATCAGGGTGCGCGAGGCGTTGGTGTAGTCGGTGACATGCACCTTGCCGCCGGAAAACTTCCAGATCAGCCAGGTATCGACGGTGCCGAACAGCAGCTCGCCGCGCTCGGCGCGTTCACGCACCCCTTCGACGTTGTCGAGAATCCACTTCAGCTTGGTGCCGGAAAAGTACGGATCGGTGACCAGCCCGGTGGCATCGCGGATGTATTGCTCATGCCCATCGCGTTTGAGCTGGGCGCAGATTTCGGTGCTGCGCCGGCATTGCCATACGATAGCGTTGTAAACCGGGCGCCCGGTTTCTTTGTCCCACACCACGGTGGTTTCGCGTTGATTGGTGATACCCAGCGCGGCGACCTGGGCATGACTGATACCGGCCTGTGCCAGGGCTTCGACCATTGTCGCGCTCTGGGTTGCGAAGATTTCCATCGGGTCATGTTCGACCCAGCCGGCCTGTGGATAGTGCTGGGCGAATTCGCGCTGCGAGGTGCCGACCACATTGGCATCGCGGTCGAAGATGATGGCTCGCGAGCTGGTGGTGCCCTGGTCCAGGGCGATGATGTAGTTCTTATCCTGGGTGTCTGTCATGGTCGTAGGCCTTGCATAAAGAGGAGTTCAGGGCGTTTGCATCAGTTGGCTTGAGTATCGCCCTGGCGATTGTCGGTTGTCTCGCCACTTGGGCTTGGCACCATTGGCAGGTTGCGGGCGATAAGGCCGCGATAGGACGCGGCACCCAGGCAAGCCCCGACGATAGGTGCGAACACCGGAATCAGGAAGTACGGAATGTCCCGGCCGCCAGTGAAGGCGATTTCACCCCAGCCGGCCAGGAAGGTCATCAATTTTGGCCCGAAATCCCGGGCTGGGTTCATCGCGAAGCCGGTCAAAGGGCCCATGGCGCTGCCAATCACTGCAATCAGCAGCCCGATCAGCAGCGGTGCCATCGGCCCCCGTGGCAGGCCGTTGTTGTCATCGGTCAGAGCCATGATCACCGCCATGAGGATTGCGGTGATAACCACTTCGACCAGAAATGCCTGGCCGGTGGAGAGTGCTGGGTGTGGGTAGGTCGAGAAAACCGAGGCCAGCTCCAGGCTCTGGGCGCTGCCGCGCAACATGCTGTGGGCTTGTTCGTAATCGAAGAACAGGTTGCTGTACAGGGTATAGACCAGCGCTGCGCCGCAAAAGGCGCCGCATACCTGTGCAAGGGCGTAAAACGGGAGTTTGCGCTTGTCGAAGCCGGCGAACAGCGTGAGCGCAATGCTCACTGCAGGGTTCAGGTGCGCACCGGAAATACCAGCCGTGAAATAGATCGCCATGCTGACACCGACGCCCCAGATGATGCTGATTTCCCACAGCCCGAAGCTGGCGCCGGCGACCTTGAGTGCGGCGACGCATCCGGTACCGAAAAAGATCAACAAGGCGGTGCCGAGGAACTCGGCCAGGCATTGGCTGGACAGTGTGGGTTCGCGTAGAGCAGTCGTCATGTGTGACCTCGTTGTTTTTGTTGTGAGGCGCTAAGCGCTCGACAGCAAAGCCTGATGCCTATCCCCATTGACTTCAGGCAGATGTAAATAAGCGCACCTTAAAAGGGCACCCTTTATTCAGAAACGAAAAAATATAGACAAGAAACGCTGATGTCAAAGGTCGAAAGTGAACGGTCAGTCACGTTTTGATCGCATATTTAAAGGCTGATCCCTGATTTAGAGAGGTGCGTCAGCCATTAGCTAGCTGGAGTGTAGGAATTGCCCTAAAGTAGCCGCGACCTGTCCCAGACTGGAGCACCGCATGACCCCTGCACTCGATTTGCTGAAGAAAGTTCGCGCCGAACACCGCGTGCACAGCTATGAACACGACCCCAAGTCGGCGTCATATGGCCTTGAGGCAGCAGAGAAGCTCGGTCTGGATGCGCAACAGGTGTTCAAGACCTTGCTGGCGAGCAGCGAAAAAGGTGAGTTGTTGGTTGCGGTGGTACCTGTGGTCGGAACCCTCGATCTGAAGGCCCTAGCCCATGCGGCCGGCGTCAAGAAATGCGAAATGGCCGACCCGGCGGCAGCGCAGCGGGCGACGGGGTATCTGGTGGGTGGCATAAGCCCGCTCGGGCAGAAGAAGCGCCTGCGCACGTTCATTGATGAATCGGCGCAAAACTTTGCAACCATTCACGTCAGCGCTGGGCGCCGTGGCTTGGAGGTCGAACTGGCAGCGGCTGTGCTGGCCCAACATACCCAGGGCGCGTTCGCTGCAATCGGCAAGGGGTAGGTGCATCGGGGCCGCAACGCGGCCCTTCGTACCGGTATCAGTTCGTGGAACTGTAGCGGCGTACGCCATTTTCCTGACGAGACAACTGCGCCGAGACGCTGCCGGGTACCGCAAACAACACCAGATGCTCCGCCTTGACCGCGATCCCTACCTGTTCACCGACCTGATGGTCGATATGGCTTGGAAAGATCGCTTCGAGCTGGCTGCCAGTTGGCAACTGCAAGCGGTACAGTGTCGACGCACCCAGAAAACTCTTGCCGACGATGTTCGCCTGAAGTGCGCTGCCAGGTGCAGGAACGATGTCGTCCGGGCGCAGCAGTACGTCCACCGAACTGCCCGGCGCCATTGTGTAAGCGCGGTTGCCACGCAGCTCGCCCAGTTCGGTATTGACCGCTTCATGGCTGCTCATCTGGCCACGGATGAAGTAGCCCTGGCCGACGAAGCTGGCCACGAACGGCGTCTGAGGTTCGTGGTACAGGTTGTAGGGGGTATCCCACTGTTCCAGTCGACCTTCCTTGAATACGCCCACGTGGTCGCTCACGGCAAACGCTTCTTCCTGGTCATGGGTCACCAGTATCGCGCTGGTGCCGCGGCTCTTGAGAATATCGCGCACCTCGTGACTCAGGCGCCGGCGTAGCTCGACGTCAAGGTTGGAGAACGGCTCGTCGAGCAGCAGCAGTTGTGGTTCGGGTGCCAGGGCCCTGGCCAAAGCGACACGCTGTTGCTGGCCGCCCGACAGCTCGTGGGGGTAGCGGCCGCCGAGACCGCCCAGCTTGACCAGTTCGAGCATCTCGTCGATCACCTGCGCCTGCTTCGGGTGCTTGGCGATGCCGAAGGCGATGTTCTGCGCGACGGTCAGGTGCGGGAACAGTGCGTAATCCTGAAACACCATGCCGATCCGGCGCTTTTCAGGTGCCAGCGTGAAGCCTGCACGGGAAATCACCTCACCTGCCAGCTGGATCTCGCCTTCATGCACCGGCTCGAAGCCGGCGATGGCGCGTAGGGTGGTGGTCTTGCCGCAACCGGAGGAACCCAGCAGGCAACCGATGTCGCCTGCGTTCAGGTGCAGATTGAGGTTCTGGACGATGCGCTGCTCGCCGTAACCGCAGGCGAGGTTGCGCAGGTTGAGCAATAGGGGTTGACTCATGCGTGGTGGTAAGCCGGTTCTACAAGGAATTCGAGAAGGGCCTTTTGTGCATGCAAGCGGTTTTCAGCCTGATCCCACGCGACCGAACGAGGGTCGTCTAGCAGATCATGGCTGATTTCCTCGCCACGGTGGGCGGGCAGGCAGTGCATGAACAGGGCGTCGGGTGCCGCCAGGTCGAGCAGTGCGCGGGTGACCTGGTAAGGCGCGAAATGCGCCAGGCGCCGTGCAGTTTCCTCCTCCTGACCCATGGAAGTCCAGACATCCGTGGTCACCAGATGCGCACCTTGCACAGCTTGCCGTGGATCACGGACGACCTGCACACGGTCACCGCCCAGGGCCACGAAGCGCGGGTCAGGGTCGTAACCTTCGGGGCAGGCGATGCGCAACTGGAAATCGAACTGCTTGGCCGCTTCGATGTAGGAGTTGCACATATTGAAGCCGTCACCGATCCACGCCACGGTTTTGCCCTGGATCGAGCCGCGATGTTCGAGGAACGTCTGCATATCTGCCAACAATTGGCACGGGTGAGACTCATCAGACAAGGCGTTGATCACAGGTACCCGGGACTTGGCGGCGAATTCGGTCAGGGTGCTATGGGCGTGGGTGCGGATCATCACGGCATCGAGCATGCTCGACAGCACGATGGCGCTGTCACCGATCGGCTCGCCACGGCCCAATTGAGTGTCACGGGGCGAAAGGAAGATCGCCTGGCCACCCAGTTGGATCATGCCGGCCTCGAAGGATACGCGAGTACGAGTCGAGGATTTCTCGAAGATCATGCCTAGAACACGATTCTTCAGGGGCTCGAACAGCACGCCGCGTTTGCGCAGGTCCTTCAGCTCGATGCCTCGGCGGATCACCCCGAGCAATTCGTCGGTGGTGAAATCCAGCAGGGAGAGAAAGTGCCTAGCGCTCATGATTGACTACCTTATTTGCAACAGTATGCAGGTCGACCGTGCAGTTTTTTTTAACAACGGGGATGACCTGCGGCGTAAGCCGCACGGGGCGGACAAAATTGGGAAAGGCGCAATACTATAATTAAATGTCGCCTGAAACCAAGAGGGGAAACAGCAGCTCCATCTAAAGGATGTTGCAAGGGTTGTCGTAACCCTTTGGCCTGTGCTGTTTTTTATTTGCTACAGCAGTTTGTACACGGCTTGCTGGCAATTTGGCAAATGCCTGTCGCGAATCGTACGCCTGATGTCGTGCGATTCATGTCTTGAAGTGCGATGGTCGGAGCAAGGGCCGCGGTGCATAGTCAGGGTTTGACGACTCCTCACTACAACAATGCAGAGGCGGCCATGACCACAACCTTGCATCATCGTGCCTGTCACCTGTGTGAAGCGATCTGCGGGCTGAATATCGAGATCCGCCAGGGAGACGAAGGTCAGGCCCTGATCAGTTCGATCAAAGGCGACGCCGCCGACCCGTTCAGTCGCGGGCATATCTGCCCCAAGGCGGTAGCGCTTCAGGATATTCAGAATGATCCGGATCGCTTGCGCCAGCCCCACAGGCGGGTGGGCAACCAGTGGCTGCCGATCGGCTGGGACGAGGCATTCGCCCTGGCCGCCGACAGGCTGTGGGAAATCCAGCAGGCATACGGGCGCAACGCAGTGGCGGTGTATCAAGGCAACCCAAGTGTGCATAACTACGGGCTGATGACTCACAGTAACTATTTCCTCGGCCTGCTCAAGACACGTAATCGGTTTTCCGCCACGTCGGTCGACCAGTTGCCGCAGCATCTGACCAGCCACCTGATGTATGGCCACGGCCTGCTGTTGCCCATACCGGATATCGACCATACCGATTTCATGCTGATCCTCGGTGGCAACCCGCTGGCATCCAACGGCAGCATCATGACCGTACCGGATGTCGAAAAGCGCCTGAAGGCCTTGCGTGGCCGCGGCGGTCGTCTGGTGGTGGTCGACCCCCGGCGCAGCGAAACTGCGGCTATTGCAGACCAGCATCTATTCATTCGGCCTGGCGGCGATGCTGCCTTGCTCTGTGGTCTGCTCAACACGCTGTTCGACGAGCAACTGACGCGTGGTTCGCATTTGCCAGTAAGCGGGTTGGATCAGGTACGTGAAGCGATCTTGCCATTCACGCCGGAGGCAATGAGTGCCCACTGTGGGATCGAGGCCACCGCGATCCGCCGCTTGGCTCGGGACTTCGCATCTGCCGGCAAAGCGGTCTGCTATGGGCGCATGGGTGTTTCCACCCAAACTTTCGGCACGCTTTGCCATTGGCTGGTGCAGGTGATCAACCTGGTTACCGGCAACCTGGATCGTGAAGGCGGGGCGCTGTGTACCGAACCTGCGGTGGATCTTGTTTCGACGACCTCAGGTGGTCATTTCAACGCCTGGCAGAGCCGAGTGTCGGGCCTGCCCGAGTACGGGGGAGAATTACCGGTAGCGGCCCTGGCCGAGGAGATGCTGGTCCCAGGCGAAGGCCAGGTGCGGGCATTGGTGACGGTTGCTGGTAATCCGGTGCTGTCCACGCCCAACGGCAGGCAATTGGACGGAGCGTTGCAAGGGCTGGAGTTCATGCTCAGCATCGACCTCTACATCAACGAAACCACCCGCCATGCCGACCTGATCCTGCCTTCGACAACGGCGCTGGAAAACGATCACTACGACAGCACCTTCAACTTGCTGGCCGTACGCAATGTGACCCGCTTCAACCGCGCCATCCTGCCCAAGCCCGATGGTGCTTTGCATGACTGGGAAATTTTCGTCGGCCTTGCCCAGGCGTTCGCCAAACGTGCCGGCGTGGAGCTCAAGCCCACCATCGCGCCGGCTCAGATGATCGATGTGGCGCTTCGCAGAGGGCGTTATGGTCAAGGCAGTGTCTGGAATCTTTCGCTGCAGGCCTTGGATGAGCATCCTCACGGCCTCGATCTTGGCCCGTTGCGCGCCAACTTGGAGGGGCGCCTGGCAACTGCCAGCAAAACCGTCGAAGCGGCGCCGCAGGTGGTGCTGGATGACTTGCAGCGCTTGGCCGGGCAGGCGCCTGGGGCGCCAGCACAGTTGCTGTTGATTGGCCGTCGGCACGTACGCAGCAACAACTCATGGATGCATAACTATCATCGGCTGGTCAAAGGCAAGCCGCGTCATCAATTGCTGATGCATCCGCAGGACTTGCTGCAACGTCGACTACACGACGGCCAGCGTGTGCGGGTTCGGTCACGTACCGGTTCTCTGGAGGTCGAGGTTCAGGCTTGTGAGGACATGATGCCCGGTGTTGTCAGCTTGCCCCATGGTTTTGGCCATGGGCGAACGGGCGTGCAGCTGCAGGTCGCCCAGGCTCAAGCAGGTGTCAGTGCCAACGACCTCACAGATGAGCACCTGCGCGATCAGGTTTCCGGTAATGCGGCCCTCAATGGCGTGCCGGTGGATGTAGAGGCGGCCTGAGCCACGGTAAGGCCGAGCATGCCGCTCGGCTTTCCGTTACAATGCGTCACCGTGCCGACGATCGCGTCGGAAAGTTCAGCCGAGGTGCTACATGGATATCATCGAAACGATCAAAGAGCAGATTGCCAACAACACCATTCTGCTTTACATGAAAGGCTCGCCGAATGCCCCCCAGTGTGGCTTTTCTGCGCGTGCCTCGCAGGCTGTGATGGGTTGCGGCGAGAAGTTCGCCTACGTCGACATCCTGCAGAACCCGGAAATCCGCGCCAACCTGCCAAAATACGCCAACTGGCCGACCTTCCCGCAGCTGTGGGTAGCCGG